>CAXUOL010000317.1:0-7590 GCA_964252435.1 uncultured Nostoc sp. | reverse complement strand
TACGAGCGATCGCACTTTCTCTATCTCGGCGCTGGGCGTAAGTATAGCCGAAATTTGTGGTAAACATCCAGGCATAGACCTTCAAACCACGTTGCCGACCTTTTTTTATTGCCGTAGCGAGTATATCGATATTTTCTGCCCCTGGAGTGCGAATCACAGCAGGCCAAACCGTCGGGTTAGCTCTTGCTGGTAAAAGTACCTGCCCATCGTAAAATACTTCTATATAAACTTGGTTATAGCCACGATTAACAATCCGATCCATAATCTGATCGATTATTCCTGGCTGAATGTCGCAGGGATATAAGCGTAACCAAATGGCTTGGGTTTGCGGCCAAGTCCGAGAGCGACATTCCTTTAATTTCTGTGCTTGTTCTTGTATTATGCTTTGGTAGCGCGTTTGAGCATCTTGTTTGCCTTTGAGGGCTGACAAACGCAAACTTTCTTTTTGTTGCGCCGCCGCTGATGATAACTGACAATACTCAGTTACTTGCGCCCTTGCTGGTTCGCTTCCCAAGTTGGGGAGCAAAAAACTACTAGTAAAAACAACAGCGAATAAGCGCCGCCAAAATAATATCGATCTTACAACCTTCAAGGGACAATTAGACATACCTACCAGTAGATGAACAAATTCAAAAGAGTTTCAGACAGGGATTTAAACTCCGACTGTAGCAAGATCCCCCAAGGTAACTAAGCAAAGGCGGAGTGGCTTTGACTCTGAGCTACGTGTTAACGTTCGGTCTTAAAGCCTTTAATCTGCGATAATAATCGATCCCAACTCAAATAATTATGGTAAACGTGTATCGAATTATATAGTTAAATACTAAGGGTTTGAAAACCTATTTTTTCAAGACTCTCAAAGGTCTATTTCTGTTGCCGTATTTTTGTATAGCAATTCCCAGTGCATGAACTAGATATCAAAACTTCACCCCCAATGCGAATGCATCGGCTCACATTGTTACAGCAGTTTTCAAGTAAATGAGCTATAAAATGCAGGACTTACGCATTAGATATAAAGAGTTTCTGCCTCCTGCCTAAACAAAATAGTCAGGAGTCAAAACATTTTGACACCTGACTATTGATGATGGAGTAAGCAATAGTTAATAGCTAACCGCCACGTTTCAACGCCGTCTCTACCTGCTGTAACTCTTTCTCTAGACGATTTTTGAGTTTTTCGGGTACGGGACGATTTGGGTAAGAACTGTAGTGTCCAGCTAGGGAATTGAGGGCTGTTCGTATGGTTGTAAACGAGCCAAGACCAGAAACAGAGTTAACTCGCTGGTAGCGAGCTGAAAAGTCATTAATTTTTTGACGCGCTTCTGCTTGAATTGCTGCTTTGTCTGGTGAATCTTGTGAAAGATCCAGAGCTTGTCTCATAATATTGACCACAGCTAAGGTGTCTTGACGATAATCCCCAGTCAAACTATCTGGACTGCCAGAACAACCCATTAAGCCGATAGCTACAACCAAAACCAGCGCAAGCAAACGCGACCAATAGCGCTTCATATGCATTAAGTAAAAGAATACGTAAATCAACGTCCATCCTATCTTGGATTGGTAACTTGGGGATCAATTGAGTGAGGAGTGAGGATTGGGAAGTAGGGAGTAGGGCAGTGAGCAGGGCTGTTTCATCCCCTCAAAGGCGCTCATCTACAAGCATCTTGGGCAAAAATCAGGTGATTAAAAAATCTGATTGGACAATTATCGTCGCTATATTTTCTTTACGAAGTTATGGAATTAGAGGTTGATAGGATTTAATCAACTAACTTTCTCTACCTCAATCTTTGCAATTTCAGCATCGTAATACATATCATCAGCCACAAAAAACCGACTCCATAACCTGCAATTATGTCTGTGGGCCAATGGACTCCTAAATATAAGCGGCTGATACCAATAGCAGCAATTAAAATAACTGTCAAACTGTAAATAATTTTGGCAAAAGTAGGATAGTGAGTTGCTAATTCGTAAGCAATAAAACCATAAAGCACCATAGAACCTAGCGCATGACCGCTAGGAAAACTAAAAGATTTTTCAGAAATCAAGCGATGCCATAATTCCGGGCGAGGTTTAGAAAAAAACAACTTTAGCCCTGTATTTAAAATTAACCCTCCTAAGCAAACAAATACAAAAGCTTTTGCTTCTTCTTGATAACGTTGCCACCAAAGTAACAAGATAGTAATGCCTGCAACTACAACCACTGTATTAGGATTACCAAGATTTGTAATAAACAGCATTAAATTATCTAAATTTGGATTGGCAAACTGATGTAACCATAATAGAAAAGTAGTATCAAATTTAAAAGCATTTCGTTCCAGAACCTCTTCAGCCAGTTGTGCTAAAACAAAAAGTATGAGCAGACAACTAGCAAGTCCAAGAATACCAATTGTGGCAATTAAAGGAGCTAAACGAGGATGTATATGATGCAACCAGAAATTAGAAATTTGTCGGAGCATACTTTAATGTCATTCGTCGTTAGAAGGCGTAACCACGATTAGTCTTTTCTGCTTTAGAGCGGTGAATAGGATACAGAATTTAAGTATCAATACAAGAACCATAAATGAACCGATAGTACCAAAATAGAGGGCACCTTTATCTGCTTAAACGCAATCACTCAAATGGGTGACGCACTTTTTTCTCCTTTCGCACCCAAAAGAATAGGACAACTGCCAGTAGGATAAAGGCGATCGCTGAAGCATAGCCTCTTGGCAGTGATAGACCGCCATCTTTGACTGGTTTAGTAAGAAAATCTCCGAAGGTTGCTCCGAAGGGTCGCGTGAAGATGAACGCGAGCCAGAATAGGAGAATATCGCTCAACTTTGTTAGGTAGTGAAGGGCGATGACAACACCAATAACGCTGGCCGTCACGAATGCGCCCTGGATATAGCTCAATCCCAAGTTGCTTGTCAGAAAGTCACCAAAGGCCGTTCCCAAACTGTTGGAGAACACGACAGCCAGCCAATAGGTGGTTTCTGCATCTTTCCTGATGATCGGATAAACGCTCAGATCCCGATCGCGGTAGTACCAGATGGCAAGAACGCTCAAGAGACTGGCTACCAGGATAAGCGATCCCACTGCGTAGCCCAGCCCAAGAGATCGATCCATCAAGTCTGAAACTTCGGTTCCAGCTGTGGTTGTTGCGATGATGGCCAACCAATAAAGGACTGGACGATAGCTGTCGGATTGAATTTGAAAAAATAGTAAAATAGTCAGAATGGCGAACGTTACAGCAAAAGCTACGTAATACCCCAGCCCAAGAGACATTGAGATGTAGTCACCTGCCGTCTGCCGAGCGTCGTGGCGATGATCTTCATGATCCAGAAGAAAATTGTGACTTTTGCAACTTTGTTCATTTCTTTTTCACAATAAAAAATAGTAAGTCAGCGATCGCTAATTAGTCTTGTCGGTCAATTGGCAGTAAGGCTGGTTTTTTCTGTTTAAGGCTTAAGTAAATAACCAGACTGACGATTATAGACAGAAAAAGCATACTGGTTCCGACCGTACCAAAACCAAAGCCTCCATTTGTAGCAGATTGGGATAGTAAATCACCTATAGAAGCTCCAAGCGGACGAGTCAAGATGTAAGCTAACCAGAATGCCAAAATTGCATTCATCCACAAGTAATAATAACTAATCGTTATAATTGCAATTGAAGCACCAAATAACAGTGCTGATTGTGCATAACCTAGTCCCAAAAACTCTGCCAAGAGGTCTCCTGTTGCAGTGCCCAAGGCAAATGTAAACAAAACAGCCACCCAATAAAAAAGCTCTCTTTTAGCTGTATTGATGGAGTGCATGGTTAATGTCTTTTCGTTTAAATACCAGAGCGCAAAAACTACCAACAAGGAAATACTAAAAATTACAGTAGTTGTCACCAAACTAACTCCCAGATCGTCTACTAATCTATCAGTAATCAGTGTGCCAACGATACTTATCAAAACAACCACAAACCAGAAACTTGCTGGAACATAACGTTTAAGCTTAAACTGATTCAACAGCACAATCAGTAACACACCGCTCATAATGTAGGATGTAACGCCTAAACCAAGATTCAGGGTTCCTGACAGAAAATCTGCTGCGGTTTCACCTACTGTGGTTGCCAAAACCTTAATAATCCAGAAGTAGATTGTAATCTCTGGAACCCTGTTTAACATCTTCTTCATAATCTTTCTCCTTCTTGATTTTTACGTAGAAGTGAGATTACATCACATCTTAAAGTTAGCTGTATTGCCATAAATTATTGAGTGATTGTACTTTACACAGCAAAAGTCAAGAAATAGTCAAGATTTTATTGAAAGCGGAATTTTATCTGAATATAAGTACTAAAAATAGCTGAAATGTCTAGTTAAAAATTAATTTCACTATTTGATATTAAATTTACTGAGTTCAAACCGATCTTGACTATTTCTGGACTTTTATTACCTACTGTAAAAATACAAACCCAGACTTAAAGGAATTTTACAAGTATGAAAACTTCAACAAAAATGATTTTTGTAGCAGCTTTTATTGGTACTTTGGGATTTGCTGGATTGTCGAGAGTTGTTTCTGCAAAACAACCACAATCTTTCGTAGCAATTGTGCCTCAGCATCATCTTGTTACCAAAATTGCTGAAGCCAGTGATGGGGACGGTGAAACCAACGACGATGCACAAGAAGCAGCAAAACTGCAACCGCTAGCTAAAATTACAGCACAACAAGCACAGCAAGTAGTTGAAGCATCTGTGGGAGGTAAGGCAAAAAGTGTCAAACTCGAAAATGAAGATGGCAACTTAGTTTATGCTGTAGAAATTGGTCAGCAAAATGTTAAGATCGATGCTGGTACTGGCAAAGTTCTTTACGCTGAAAATGCCAATCAACAAAATGAGACGAATGAAGCTACTCGTCCTAAGAGTAGTATTCAAGTTAAAGAAACTAGTGATGGCGATCGCGAAACCAATAATGATAGCAAGTAGCTAGGGAACTTAAAATCAAATTGTCAAGAAGTTGGTAAACGCACAGTAAAACAACTACCAACTCCTAATTGACTCGTAACACTAATTAATCCACCGTGATTCTGGGCGATCGCTTGAGCGATCGCTAACCCTAAACCAGAACCACCAGACCAATAAGAACGAGATTGATCTGCTCGCCAAAAACGCTCAAAAACCTTGTCGATATACTCTGGTGCAATTCCCACACCTGTATCTTGCACGTTGACATAAAGCTGTAAACTAACACGACTGGTTTTAATTTCTACTACGCCTCCTGATGATGTATAGTAGATTGCGTTTTCAATTAAATTGGTAAACAGTCGCGTTAATTGAACTGAATCACCGATTAGCTGAAGATTAGCAATTAATTGAATTTTCAAGTTAATTTGCTTGGCTTCAGCTTGAGATTTATACAGTTGTATTAGGTTCTCTAATATTGACGTTAAATTGAGAGTATCTCTATTTTGATTGGAAACTCTATCAGTGCGTGCTAACATCAGTAAGTCTTCTGTGAGGCGAGTCATCTGACTAGTAGCATTGGCGATCGCCTGAAACTTTTCTGCATCTTTTGGGCTTATTTCTTCTGGATATTCTAGCGGTAACTCAGCATTAATTTTGATAGCCATTAACGGACTGCGTAGTTCGTGGGAAGCATCAGCCGTAAACTGTTTAAGCCTTGCAAAACTCTCCTCAATAGGTTGCATTGCTTGACGAGTTAGTAAAATTCCGCCAATACTACTCAGAACTAAACTTATAATAATCCCACCACCTAATCCCAAGTCTAGTTTTTGGAGGGTTTCATCAAATTCTTCTAAAGATTGACTCACCCTCACATACCCAACTAGCTGACCATTATCGCTAGCAATAATTGGTACAGTTACTGCTTGGATAGGAATTTTACCAGTCTGAACTTGTACTATTTTGTTTGGTAAAAAAGGTAAATTTAAAACAGTTTTTCCTTGTTGGGTAATCAAATTTCCTTGAGTATCAAACCACTGCAAAGCTTGATGATAAGCAATTAAGTCTTGTGGACGAAAGTCACTTTCAACTGTTAGGCGACCTTTTTCAAATTCTACATTTGCAGCTGCACCTTTCCCTATAGCTAAGAGTTTATCTGTGATTTGTTCAGTCATGCTGCGAGTGAAAGCAAATCGGACTGCGATCGCAAATATTCCCAGCAGTGATGCAAAAACAACTAAATAAGACAACAATAAACGACATCTAATTTTTTTAAACATATTATTTCTCGCTGCAAATTTTTAATTGTTATTTAAAAAAATGACTAATATTATATTTTTTTGAAGTTACTTTACTTCTGTCCTAGACGATAACCAATACCATAGATGTTTTCAATTAAGTCTTCTGAACTTCCAGATGCTCTCAGTTTATTCCTTAGATTTGTAATATGAGTTTTAATACTTCCTTCTCCTGAAGATTTATCAAAATCCCACAGTTTGTCAAGAATTGACGAACGAGTGATAACTTGATTTGGGTTTCTCAAAAAATATTCTAAAATCATATATTCTTTAGGAGTTAATGATATGATATTTCCTGCATAAGTAACCTGTTGAGTTGCTGGGTCTAGCTGTAAATCACCGTGGATTAAAATTTGGGGGCGAATCTCTGGAGTTCTTCGAGCTAAAGCCCTAATGCGTGCTGCTAACTCTTTTAATTCAAATGGCTTAACCAAGTAATCATCAGCACCAGCATCGAGTCCTATAATTTTGTCACCTGTTGTATCTCGTGCCGTCAGCATTAAAATCAGAACATTAGATGAAGCAGCGCGTAAACGCTGACATAGAGTAATTCCATCTAATTTAGGAAGCATTAAATCTAATAAAATTAGCTCGTATAATGCTGATTGCGACCATTCCCAAGCTGCCAAACCATCAGTTGTTATATCCACAATATGGTGTTGTCGTCTTAAAAATTCAGCTAATGGTTTGGCAATGCGATCGTCATCTTCAACTATCAAAATTCTCATAATGCTCCACCTCTAATTTGTTAGGGCTTGCTAACACTGAGCAAGGATTATCTTACCTACAAAGTTAATCTTAATTTTTTTACCATATATTCTTAACTTGAACTTAATCTAATCTGATTAATGTTCCTATGAACAATCAAAATATGTAATACCAATTAAGCTGATTCATCAAATTACCAATTCCTAAATTAAATGTTTACTTTAACAGGAGTAAAGACAAAAAGAGGAATTTAAACTTCTACTATTTAGGAATCAAGTACCTTTGTAACCAAGTATCTTTCACAGCGATCTGTATTTTTTTGCTTAGTTAGTTTTGGTTCTATAACTGTTAATTACTGTTGATTCATAACGCTAATAACCACAAGCCTAGAACAATACATAGGGTACTTTATCAACAAAGTAAATAAATAGTATGACTCGATTTACCAATTCTCATCTACCTACTGTTTTAAAAACGGTGATTTTTAGCACAGTTATTTTAACAGGGCAGATATTTTTGCAATTTAATAACTCAGCAGCAACAGCAGCCAGCCTTTATCAACATGTGTTGCTCTTATCAGTAGATGGACTACATGATGCTGACATTGACGATCCTTTGCTTCAACCTTATTTATCGAATATTAAGAATTTGCAAGCAAATGGT
>CAXUOL010000316.1:0-7600 GCA_964252435.1 uncultured Nostoc sp. | reverse complement strand
TTGAATCGCTGAAATACCTGCTCCTCCACAGTCATGCACTTTGTTGTTCAGAATACGGATGTGATGAACATGACCATTCGTTCGTCCGTCAACGTTGATACAGCTTCCATTCGTCAGTGGGTTTTGTTTGTTAGTCTTCTGACTCATCGCATAATCAAGGGTTATATTGGCATTGTTTCCTATAACCTCTAGTCCGTTGATTTCGATATATGAAGCTTTATTTGAAATCGTGATCCCACTCCATGTATTGTGCTGAATTTTTGGGAAATGCCCAGAATATGCTTTATACTTAATCCACGCATTTGCAGTTCCAGAACGTTTAATATTTACTACACTCCCAGCTTTGCCTGTATTTGTGTATACTCCGTTCATAATCAACACTGTATCGCCAGGGTTGGTAAGGTCTGCTGCCTTTTGAATTGTCCTAAAGGCGGATGAAGTAGAGAGTCCGCTATTATTGTCATTTCCACTACCACTAACATAGTATGTTTTCGGTGTTGAATTCTGGCTGATTAAGTTGTCGTGGCTGGATAGACTTATTTCCTTGTTTGTGGATATCTGACGGACGTTTTCAACTAAAGATACTTTTATACTTTCTCCCTGAGCCGAAAGACTTAATACCAGGGGAATTGCAAGATATGTGCTTAAACCGAAACCTTGAATTACCACAAGAAAAGGCTCCTTGATCGCTACTACTTAACAAAAGTATCAGGATATCCCAGAAATTTGAATACTCTTTTAGATACAGAATACAATAGAGGCAACTTTTAAATAAGTATTCCAATAAATATCGATACTGATTAAGACGATATAAAGCTGGAATAGTTGCTGTTCAATAAAATTTTTTAGGGTTAAAAATAAAGGCGATCGCACACTCTAGTTAAAGTGGCGATCGCATATAAGGGATGATTAAATTCACAACTTGGATGAAGTTAAATCTAGTAGCGGGATTGTGGTACTAAATTCAAGTTAGAATTCAGTGTGAGCCTCAAATCTTGTTCAGGTCTGAGGACAAAAGCATCTCTTTCTTTTTTCCGCAACAGGACACTTGCACCCGCACCCGCAGCCGCACCGATAACAGGTTTTAAATCGTCAATTTTGCTGTTGCCAGTAACTAGTGAACCTAAAAGACCAGCACCCCCACCAATAGCTGCGTCAGTTAAAACCTGACCTGTGCTGGGTCCCTGTTTAACTCTTTGAGTTGTGGTGTATGTCCGAGAACTTGCGTTAATTGACTGACGCTGACCATTAGAAAATTCTAATTCTTGAGCGACAAACCTTACGCCTTTTCCTTGGTTATCATTTCTATCTCTAGAATAACCATCTAAGTCAACAGGTTCTAGCCGTCCATTTATTTTAGTACCAGCAGGAATTAAGACATTTCTATTCCTATCGATAATGTCGTTCGCTATTCTCAAGGTTAGAGATTTACTTTCCCCAGGAGCAATAGTAATTGTCTCTTTATCGTAGGTGACAGGAAAAGCAACTCCAGAAGGAATGGTAACGTTTCCGTATTGTCCAATTCTGTCTTGGTTAATTCTATATTGTGCATTAGCAGGAGCCAAGCTCAATAGGGGACTAATGACGGTTGTAGTAACCGCCATTGCCATAAGTGCAGCTGTACCAGATTTCCATTGATGTAGACGAGTCATAAGAGGGTTATCCTTTATGTATGTGATGTATGTAATGACGAGGATTCACTGAGTTTGTTTCTGACTGTTTTTAAACCTGTCTATAGGCGTATACAAGTACTTATTATGATGGGAAGTCTGTGCGATCGCATAGGCTTAGACCGTCGTAGACATCGCTGTTCAGAATTTGTATCGTGCTAATATGCGTTACTAAAATTAAAGGTGAGACACTCATAGGACGCAAAATGAGTATTATTTTGTTCCAGATGCTGTTTTATTACTTATGTCCACATATCTTAAGCCATCGATTAGAGGTGAATAGGCTAACTGCGAACTATTACTTTTATTATAAATTTATTTGCTAGGAATTGGAAAATATTTTCGCTTTTTTAACGAATTATTTACTATTATCTATGTGTGTATTTAAGATTGCTGCTGACGCTGTTTAATCTCTGCGATCGGTAATAGCAAAGTATCTTCTATTTGCTGCCGCACTTCCCGGCTGACATAACAATCGCTATTTATGCAATCTACCAAAAACTTATTGGCATTGTAATACTGGTTCAATAATTCTTTCTGCCCATCGCTGAATTGCCAATCATGGCAAGTAGCATGATATTTAATCATCACTACTCTTATTTTCTCAGTCCAAGTTTGGCTATTAGCTTTCCACCATTGCTTAAATATTTCATTCTCACTATCTCGTTTAGGTACTTGCTCCTGAAGTTGTTGCTGTGCTTTCTTGAAATCCGAATCGAGGAAGAGGTCGCGCGCGAGATCGATATCAATGGCACGGGCGAGATCGAGAGCACGGGCGAGATCGAGGGCGCGGGCGATGGCGCGGGCAACAGAGCGGGAGCGGGCAAGCGAGCGGGCGAGAGAGCGGGAGAGTAAACGAGAGCGGATGCGGGCACGGGCAAAGTAAAAAGCCCTAACAGCAGCTAACTTATAAGGAACCTCAACTGAAACAGATTTCTGATTTACCCACATTAAATATTGCTGCAATTTATCATCACTAGCCAAAAGTAAATCAACCTTTTGTTTGATTAAGAGTAATAGACAGTCTGCATTTGGCGACATTCCAACTGCTAGCAAAAAAACTTCACGCCAGCGTTTTTCGGTGATGTGATTCACCAGGTTTTGTAATGATGTTTCTGATGATTGCTTAACAATAATAAATTCTCTAGCTGTAAAATACTCATGAAATGTCAGATGTGAAAACGAGTAAATTCCTTTAGCCCTTGCCACAACTAAGCCATGATGATGCTCAATAGAACAAAAAATTTCTTCACTGTCGATTTGCAATTCTTCCTCGTCAGTATTAGCAGCAGGTAAATTGCGGATGTAATCTATGATGTATTGTTCCGCTGTTTTCTGCTTGAAGAAATAGTCTCCTTGCTCAAATGTAGTTAGGGCAATTTTGCTGAGTAAATCTTCTTTTCGGTGGATTGATAGCTTTTTGTAAATCAGATCACGCTGAATACCGCGTTTAGCATCCCATTTTTTTAGTAGCGCATCCAGTCCTTCTTTATACAGCTCAGAACGATTGGCTGGAAAATCCCCTGACTCTTCAAATGCCAAACATAGTAACGTCAATAGCAGAGGACTTGCAGCTAGTTGTTTGATTCGGTTATTGTCTTTCAGCTGTTTAAGAAAAGTCTCTGCTTTTACACCTTTACCCTGAAACCAGTTGGTTGCAAATGTCGTAATTTGTTCCTCATCAAAATCAGCAATTTCTACTTCGGTAAATTTCTCAAATGTATATTCTCGTGCTGCAATGCGGCAGGTTATTACAAACTGATTGTTCCAGAAACGTTCAGAAAAGTCTCGAATCTTATTTAAGACACAGCTATTATCTTCTTCTCTAACTTCATCCAAGCCATCTAGTAAAATTAATGCCTTGCCCTGAGTTATTACATCTTGGATAAACGCTATAAATTGCCTGTCTAAAATACTATCTGTTTCAAAAACGTGATTCATGGCATTTTCACTTATGTATTCTAGTAATCCCGGTTTGTTTGCAGCTTCCGCAAAATCTTTAAGTGTGATAAAAATTGGCACGCGATTAGCCTGAAACTTACCTTCAATACACTGAATTGCTAAATACTTCAAAAATGTGGTTTTACCTGCTCCTGGCTTACCCAAAATCATCAACTTAGGATATTTTTCTACTGCCTCTAGTCCTGGTATTCGTTTTTGAGTAATTCTGCTCAGTCCAAATCTGTCAAAATCTTTGCTAGTACACCGTTGCAATAATTCATCAATTCCTAAGCGTTGTCGCCCAGTGATTTTCTCCAAAATATTAACGCTGGTATAAATGTCATTTAACCCAATGGGTTGAGTCATATCCAGCACCCGCATTGTGCCGCAGCGTTCTTGAATGCCAGGTTTTATCTTTTGAAGTACTGTTTGAACGATCGCATCAATATCAATGCTGTTATCTTGATTAATCTCTGGTTCACTGGCTGTTTCAGCAACTATTTCTTCCCACTCTAGGTCTAGCCTGTCGCAAATCTGGACAAAGAGATTGCGGTCAACAGGTTTACCTGTAAAGAATTTTCCGATCGGCTGGCGAGTTACTTCTAAATCTTCAGCTAATGCTTTTTGAGTTAAGGAACAGCGGATCAAAGCTCTTTTTGCTTTTTGGATACCTTCTGGAGAACAGGAAAGCGATCGCCCGGACATAAGCTAAACATTACACTTTTACTGATTCTAACTGCCAATTTTGCAATTCATACTCATCGCATACACAACTCACTCATATCACAAACCTGTATTTAAGCTTACAACAAACACTCACCTGTCAAAGTATGGATGTAGTGATTCAAACGATTTGGGAGTGAGTCGATGTTATCCAAAAAGTTTCCTTCAAGAGATGAAGTGCTGGCTGTTGTAATGCTGATTACGGTGATTGGTTCTCTCACATTTGCAGTCATTGACGAGAAGAGTCGCTCTCAATTTCTAGATTTAACCAAATTCGCTATAGGTACGTATATTGAACTGTTGATACCTCGGTCAAGGTCAAGCGATCGCGATGTCTAAGACGGGCTACGCCTACGCAACTAGCCAATAACAATCCTAAATAATTCCTAAGAGACAAGATCCCCGACTTCTTTGAAAAGTCAGGGATCTGTAACTTTCAATTCTCACAAATCAAAAAAGAATGTTTTCTTCTCAGTCAACAAAAAAAATAACGAAAAGCCTCCAGAAGAGTTTCATTTTTCTTTGAAGACAGTAAAACTTTTTCATGCAATAAGAAAAATTGACTGATAGTATTGTAAATTTTTGTAAATTTGATGTCTTCAAGACTAGAAACCTGATATCTAGATAGCTAAACTAACAAACAGTGCATCTGTACTGTTAATAATTAAAAGTAGATGTGGCGCTATAGCCTGAATGATCCCAGTACAACTTATCCTCAAAAACTTCCTTAGTTACCGTGATGCAACTTTAGATTTTGGCGGTTTGCATACGGCTTGTATTTGTGGTTCCAATGGTGCGGGTAAATCTTCTCTTTTAGAAGCAATCACTTGGGCAATTTGGGGTGAAAGCCGTGCCACTGTTGAAGATGATGTCATCTATTCTGGCGCGAAAGAAGTTCGGGTTGATTTTACTTTCCAAAGTAATCAGCAAAAATATCGGGTGATTCGTACCCGAATTCGGGGAGGTACTAGCGTCCTTGAATTTCAAATAGAAATACCATCTGGGTTTCGCTCACTCACTTGCAAAGGGGTAAGAGCAACCCAAGATTTGATTCTAGAACACATCAAGCTTGATTACGATACATTTATTAATTCTGCCTACTTACGTCAAGGTCGTGCAGATGAATTCATGCTCAAGCGTCCCACAGAACGCAAAGAAATTTTAGCGGAGTTGTTGAAACTCAATCAGTATGATGATTTGGAAGAACGGGCAAAGGAATCTTCTCGTCAGTTCAAAGCCCAGGCAGTAGAGTTAGAGCGTTCTTTGGAGTCGATAAAAATTCAGCTGCAACAACGCGAAATCACCCAAGCGCAGAGAGTGGAGTTAGAAGCCGAACTCAACCAACTGCAACAGGTGCAAGCTTTTGATAATATTCAATTACAAAGTTTGCAAGTTGTCCAGCACCAGCGCCAAAATTGGGAACAACAACTCAATTTTATAAAGCAGCAATACCAAAATCTTACCCAAGATTGCGATCGCCTCCAACAAGAACAATCAGCTATAGGCTCTCAGCTAGCAGATTTAGAAAAAATATTACACCAAGAAGCTGAAATTAAAGCTGGATACGCCCAATATCAAAGTCTACAATCTCAAGAAGAAGCCTTTGCTGTCAAATTTGAAGAACATACCCGCGCTGGGCAGAATCGCCAACAAAAGCAACAACAGCTTACCAAACAAATTCACGAAATCGAACGGCAACTGCAACAAGCCCAAGCGCAGCTAGAAGCTTTGCAGCAACAAGAGCGAGATATTCAACAAACTTTAACTAAATCAGGTGAAGTCGAAGCTGCTTTGTCACAACTAGCCGCAGCCCGTCACCATGTTACTCGCTTAGATGAATTACAAATGCAAGTGACTCCCTTGTTGCAACAACGAGCAACTTTACAAAGCCAACTTGATCGCACTCATGCTGGTTTAGTAGCGCGACTCGAACAACTCCAAAGTACTGAAAACCAATTGCAACACCAGCACCGCCGCCAACCACAACTGCAACAAGCGGTGATGGATGTAGCAATCCAGATTGAGGAACTGGAGAAAAAGCGAGTTTATCTGCAACGAGTCCAAGAAAAAGGACAAGAAAGGCGGCATTTTATCGAACGTCTACAAGCTCATCAACGGGATTATGAAAAACTGCTGGGAGAATTAGAGCAAAAATTGCAAATGCTGCAAAATCCTGAAGCACTTTGTCCGTTATGTGAGCGTCCTTTAGACGAACATCACTGGAGTCGGGTAGTCGAAAAAACCCAAAGTGAGTTAGAGGATACTCAAGGGCAGTTTTGGGTAGTGCGGGAACAATTGGCTGTGTCTGACAAAGAAATTCAGACACTCAGGCAGGAATATCGTGATATATCCCAACAATTGGCGGGTTATGATGGTTTACGCGAACAACGGGGACAGTTGGCAGCACAGTTAGAAGCGACAACTGATGTGCAACAACAGTTACAACAAATTGCTGCTGAAAAACAGCATTTAGAGCGATCGCTCCAAGCAGGTGATTACGCTCCCGATAAACAAGCCGAACTCCGGCAACTAGACCAATATCTGCAACAAGTTAATTATAGTGAACAAGACCACGCCCTCGCCCGGAGTGAAGTTGAACGGTGGCGATGGGCAGAAATTAAACAAGGGCAAATTAAAGATGCAACTAAGCGACAAGCGCAACTATTAGCCCGAAAACCAGAATTACAATCCCAAATTGCTCAATTACAAGCCAAAATCCAGCAAGATCAGATTGATTCTGAATGTGCTAAACAAATCGCGGCTCTTGAGGGTCACATTACTGAAATTGGCTATAGTTCTGAGCAGCATAACAATCTGCGTATGGCTGTAAAGAAAGCTCAATCTTGGCATTTGCGGTATCAACAACTGCTATCAGCCCAGCAGCAGTATCCGCAACTCCAGACGAGATTGCAAGAGTTAGAGGAGTCTAGAAGCACCAGAGTAACGGAGCGGCAAAAACTCGGCAGCCAAATCGAAAGCATTATTCAGCAACTACAAGCAACAGCTAACCCATCTGCCCAAATTCAAGCTTTAGAGCAGCAGTTAGCAATCCGTAGACGGCAACTCGACGAGCAAATAGCCAAGTTAGGGCGTTTAGAACAACTGGCGCATCAACTGGAAATGCTGCAAATTCAATATGAACAACAGCAGCAGCAATTACAATCTTGCAAGCAGGAATATCGTGTTTATCAGGAATTAGCGCAAGCTTTTGGTAAAAATGGTATCCAAGCACTGATGATTGAGAATGTGTTACCGCAACTGGAAGC
>CAXUOL010000315.1:0-7607 GCA_964252435.1 uncultured Nostoc sp. | reverse complement strand
CCTATTCTCATTCCTGCTGCCGCAGAGGCAGAAAGTGTGGCTAGGATTTCAATCATCAAAACACTCGTAATATTAATAAATAAGTAAGTATTTGTTATGTATACTACCCAGTGCTGGCAATAATTCGAGCATTAAACAGATTGCAATATTAAATGTTGTTGGTATCTTTATACGACTGAATTCAGGAGCCTTCTCTACGAGACGCTCCGCGAACGGCATCGCGGGTACTAACCCTACCCGTGATGGCAGCAATATTGTTGAGTCTAGTGTATCGACAAATACAGCATTTAACAGATATGCTACGCCGCCTAGAAGTTGAAGGATTATTTGGGTTGAGGAGATGTCTGTAAGTCGGCAAGCCCTATCTCAACGTCTAGAAAGCTTGCTTTTCCCACCTGTTTACCAAGCTGTTTGAGCAAGTAATAGAGCGTCTAGCAGCCAAGAAAAACAGAAATAATGAAAATTATGTAATGGAAAGTCGTTATCGATTTAGCCAATAACCAAATTAAGTAAAGAGTCAGGAGTGAGAAGTTAAAATTTATAACCCTTCGGCAGGCTCAGGGCATCGCTCATAACTCTGAACTCATAGCTACTCAATTAAATCT
Organism: uncultured Nostoc sp.; assembly: GCA_964252435.1. GTDB lineage: Bacteria > Cyanobacteriota > Cyanobacteriia > Cyanobacteriales > Nostocaceae > Nostoc. The sequence goes on along the minus strand of CAXUOL010000315.1, from coordinate 7,002 downwards.
CTCCATTTACCTGCATTTGATGAACTTGATCGGCTAGCTCTTGACGACCTCGATCATCTAGTTTATCAATAGCTAACATCCCCATCAGAATAACTTCTTTCAGGGTCAAACGTGTAGAATGTGCCTGTTTTTGCACAATCTCTTTAATAATGGGACTGACACCAATCGCTGTACTAGCTCTAGCCACAGAAGAAAAGGAAAACACTAATGATTCAGCCTAAATATTAGCACTTTCAATGAGGTTATTCTTTAGAGTTAAAACTTAATTTAAATGTGTTTCAAATCATACTTCAATGAGTAAACATAAATTTTAAATTACGTATAGTGAGTTCTCAAATTCTCAGTATGGCAAACGTCATACTTGCTCATTGAGTACATATCATCGTATGATATCAATATTCTCAACAGTTATAATTTTGCCTATTTTTCTAAAATTTCCATCAAGTCCTCAATTGTCACATAAAAGGCACGAGCTAATTTGTATATAGCAGGAAAGTCAACTGTTGTTATTTTGCGACGATGCGCATAACTTATTAATTGTGCTGGAAATTATCCCAGAATGGCCAGAAACTTCTTTTTCTAACCATACTTTCACTTGTGCTAGTTCTCGAATATTTAATCTGAACTAGTCACCTCTTTAATAACTGATGCATTTGCACTGCTTAATTTAACATGAAAAAGTGAAAAATGTAGAAGTGTACTTCTGCAAAGAAGCAAGCTATGCGTAGCGTCTTGTAAAGAAACTGCTTGTAGTCAGATATAGGCTCTCGCCCTAGCAAACTCTTAGGCGATCGCGACAATTTAGTGAAATCTAGAAACATGAAATTAAATGGTTATTTTCTATAATACCTACATCAAAAGCAAAAACCTCTGCCCTGAGATACTCAAAAATCACTCACTAATTGCCAAGTTTACAAACACTTACAATATTTGTGGCAACTGAGTTATGGAAAGATCGGTTAATGAAAACAGTGCTTTCAGTAGAAAGATTCTCACAAATAAGATTTGTATACCACCGGGGAAACCGTACTTTAAAGAGATCGTAAATTGTCAAATATAATCTCATGAACACGCTTTACAGAACTATACAGCGTAAATAAGAATAATAACTTAACCGAAGTAAAATTTTCCTGAATACAGGCAATTAATGTCGTGATATGGAAAAGCAGTGAGTAGAGGAGAGAGAAAGCGATGAGGGACCCTTATCTGTTGGCAGCAGGCTTGTTAACAGGATTAGCAATACCAGCATCGGCTCTTCCACATCTGTCAATTGTCCTGCCAGAAAGTTCTAGATTCCTGTGGGATTTAAAACAGGGTTCGCAGACGATAGTCAGTACAAAAATTATCAATAGCGTCGATCTCTCCTTACCAGAACTCAGCGGCCAAGCGTTCCAACCCCTAAAAAGTTCGCAGCCAATAGTAGGTGAGAAAAACGTCCCTAGCGTACCAGAATTCAGCAGTCAGGCATTACCAGTATCAACAGAGTCATCACTCAACCCCAGCGCCCAAGCAACTAGCCTCTTATTGACATCTGGAAATCAACTTTACTACCAAAGATTGGCAGCTTTGAAAACAGGTCAGATTTATACACGCGTAGATAGTGATAATTTGCAATCATTGTGGGAGTCGATCAAGAAACGTCAACTAACTTATGACGACTGGAAAAGTTTATTAGCTTTAGAAGCTAGAGCGATCGCTCAAGGTCAAGGAGCCAATCATCTAAGTATTTTAGTTGGTGATTCTTTGAGTATGTGGTTTCCCAGAGAAAAACTGCCTGCTGGTAAGTTGTGGCTGAATCAAGGCATATCTGGAGATACTTCTAGTGGCGTTTTAAAAAGATTGGGAGCATTTTCGGCAACGCGGCCAGATGTAATTTACATCATGGCTGGGATTAACGACTTACGAAAAGGCGCTAGTGATGAAACAATTTTGCGTAATTATCGCCGGATTGTCCGGCGTTTACGGCAGGCTCACCCTCAAGCTCAAATCATTGTCCAATCAATTTTACCTACTCGTCTACCAAAAATTTCCAATAGCCGCATTCGTCACATCAACATTCAACTAACCGTGATTGCCAAACAAGAAGGTGCTAATTATCTCAATATTTATAGCTGGTTTACGGATATAGAAGGCAATTTGCGCCCAGAGTTGACCACAGATGGGTTGCATCTGTCTCAAGAGGGATATGATGTGTGGCGAACGGCACTACAGCAGATAGAATACAAGCTCACTCAGCGTGAGAATTGAGCGATCGCTTTGCCGATACTTGGAGCGATGTCTACGATGGTCACTGAGCCAAGTCGTTCGCGCAGCGTCTCGTAGAGAAGTGCGGGCTGCGCCTACGCAATTTTTAAATTTATGGAAGTTACTGATACCGATTCCATCAACATCCGTTCTGTAATTGAATACCAATTGGCAGCCTTTAAAAAAGATGATGCCCAAGGCGCTTTTGCCTTTGCTAGTCCGGCGATTCAGGCGCAATTCAGTACCCCAGAAAATTTTATGCAGATGGTAAAAACAAACTACCCAGCAGTATACCGTCCTCGTTCTGTCTTTTTTGAGAAAATAACAACCATCCAGGGAAATATAACTCAACCAGTGCTGCTACTTGCTCCTGATGGAATTCCCTTGAGGGCTTTATATTTTATGGAAAAACAGCCCAATAATATCTGGAGGATTAACGGTTGCTTTCTAGTTTCTCTAGAGGGTAAATAAACTCTATATTTATACAACTAAAATCCTATACTTTAACGCCCAAAGCTTCCCTATTTAAAACCTGATTTAACTTACCGCTACGATAACCTTCTAAATCTAAGGTTACGTAGATAAATCCAAAATCTTGAAATGCCGAAACTAATGTTTGTAAATCGTTAGTCAACACAAACTCTTTGATTTGTTCTGGTGGTAATTCAATACGGGCTGTATCGCCTTCTGATCGCACACGTAAATTCTGCCAACCTAGTTTTCGCAGATAAATTTCTCCTCTACCGACTCGTTGCAACTTAGCCACAGTAATCTCTTCACCGTAAGGAAACCGGGAACTCAGACAAGGTTGAGCAGGTTTATCCCACCAAGGTAAACCGAGTTGTTGCGAAAGTTGGCGAACTTCTACTTTGGTGACACCCACTTCTGCTAAAGGCGATCGCGCCCCTCTTTCCTTAGCCGCCTGAATTCCTGGGCGATAATCATGCAAATCATCAGCATTCACCCCATCCACTACGTAAGGATAACCCAGTTCTAAGGCTAAAGGTTTGAGAGTGTCGTGCAACTCACTTTTACAAAAATAACAGCGATTAACAGGGTTAGAGGTGTAATTGGGATTTTCCATCTCGTGAGTCTGGACGATTTTATGAGGAATCCCAATAGTTGCAGCTTGAATTTTCGCGTCTTCCAATTCTTCTGGTAACAGTGAAGGAGAAACAGCCGTGACAGCCAAAGCGCGATCGCCCAACATATCATAAGCAATTTTGGCAACCAAAGTGCTATCAACACCACCAGAGTAGGCAATCAACGCCTGCTCCATTTCTCTAAATAAGGCTCTTAATTGCTCAAATTTTTCTGTCAGCATCATTTCCCAATCCTGCCAAAACCCTATAGCACCCAATCATTTATATTGTAGTCATTAGTTATGGAGCATTGGGCACAAAAAGCAGAGGAACTTACTGTAACTTCTCCTCTGCTCCTCTGCTCCCCTGCTCCTCTGCTCTCCTGCTTTTCTGCTCCCCGTCAACCAACGTTGGTGCTTGACTGTACTTAGCCACCAGACTGGCTAAAAGTGGTAAATCAATTGGTTTAGAAATATAGTCATTTACTCCAGCATCTAAACAGGTTTCGCGATCGCCTTTCATCGCCATTGCTGTTTGAACAATTACCGGAATCGTCCTATATTGCCCATGTTCTCGCAATTGTTGCACCAAGTTAAGACCATTTCCATCTGCTAGACAAACATCCATTAAAATCACCACTGGCTCTAACTGTGTTAGAGCTTCCCACATCTCGCCAGCATTCTTAACCCAAGTCACCTGATACCCCAATTTACCTAGATAAATTTGTATTAAATCAGCATTTGGTAAATCATTTTCTACCAGCAAAATCTCTACAGAAGAACTAGGTATCAAAGGCAGAGAAAATGAGGAAAATTTTGCTCCCTCATCTCCCTCATCTCCCTCATCTCCCTCATCTCGCCCCACTTCCAGTTCTTGCTTAAGAGGAAGTACAAGAGTAAAACGGGAACCGCGATCTACTTCAGATTCTACTTTCACAAAACCACCGTGAATTTCGGCGAGTTTTCGAGTCACTGTTAAACCCAAACCAGTACCTTCAACCCGATCAGCGACGACCTTGGCAATTTGGAAATATGGCTGAAATAGTTGAGCTTGGTCTTCTTGGGAAATACCAGTGCCTGTATCCCAAACTGTAAAATGTACAAATACACCTTTGGAAGCAACCCGTAAGCCAACACTTCCTTTAGTGGTAAACTTTAGGGCGTTGAAGATTAAATTCAACAACATTTGCTTAAGTCGTAAGGGGTCGGCTACTAGAGTTTTAATATCGGGTTCAAGTTCTAGGCACAGTTTCAAACCTTTATTCGCAGCTTTCTCTTTCACCAGTGCCAAAACATTGTTACATAACAGTGGCACATCTACTGTTTCCCACTGTACTTCTAGCTGATTTGCTTCAATTTTAGAGAGATCCAAAATATCATTAATCAGAGCTAGTAAGTGTTTACCGCTAGACTGAATAATATTTAAATACTCTTGCTGGCGTTCTTTAGTTGGTTCGTACCCTGGGGCTAAAAGCAGATGGGTAAACCCAATAATGGAACCAAGCGGTGTGCGAATTTCGTGGCTGGTGTTTGCCAGAAACTGATTTTTCAGTTGATTGGTGCGCTCCAATTCTTGATTAGAGTTACTTAACTGTTGACACCGTTGCGGCCAAGATAATATATGTCTAATTTGTAACAAGGCTGTAGTACAACATTTGGCAGACCTTGCCATCAATTGCGATCTGAGTTGAGCTTGCGATTCTATGAGTGACTCATGCTGAGAACTTAGGGGCGCTGTGGCAATAATTAGCCAGCCCATAACGCTGCCAGAATCATCAGCTAACCGCCAAGCGCTTGGTAGTTGTTGATTCTCAAGCTGTTGCAAATCTTGAAGTTTTATGACCTCTTGCAATCTCAACAGCAGCTTTTTTTCTGCTGTCAGCACTTCTAGAAATAAAGGTGATGAATTTGGGGACAGAGAATGAGAAACATAGCAAACTGTGGCAACAGTTTCTTGTGGTTGGCACATAGCGATGCCTACGGCAAATTCTGTAAGTCCCAGATTACTGTTGTGAACAGCACTGTTAATCTCGTTAACCACGGTTTGTAAAATTTCCGCTTGTGCGGTTTCTGGCTGTGGGACAGTGTTACAAGCAGAAAGCAAGCAATCATTAAGGCGAATTTGCAACTGGTTTAAGCTGCTCTCCAGCCACAGCTGCGCGCGAAGTTGCTCTATTGTTGTCAAAAGTTTTGGCGTTGCATCTATCAGTGAGTTCTGGTCTGGTAAGCTTGAATACTGCTGCATGGTCAACTAGACCGCTGAACAAGTTTAGCTTTGCATAAAAATCCCAAAAGGATTTTATGTATATTAGCGGACAACTCTTTTTTATTTATAAACGATAACTTATGTTGTTATAAACCATAACTTATGATGTCAAGTTTAGCAGCTAGTCCAAAAAAAAATTATTGTATGAACCACTAACCTAAAATTTTCTAAACGCAACTTAAGACTTATGGATGCACAATTCGCCCAACTAATCGTTAATGGGATTGCGGTGGGGAGCATTATTGCTCTAGCCGCAGTTGGACTGACTCTTACTTATGGAATTTTACGGCTATCTAACTTTGCTCATGGTGACTTTCTCACTTTAGGAGCCTATCTAACTTGGCTGATAAATACTATTGGAGTCAATATTTGGCTGTCGATGATCCTAGCGGCGGCGGGAACAGTAGCAGCAATGCTGTTATCGGAAAAGTTACTGTGGTCAAAGATGCGCTCTATCCGTGCTACTTCCACTACGCTAATTATTATTTCTATCGGACTTGCCTTATTTCTTCGCAATGGGATTATTTTTATCTGGGGTGGCAAGAACCAAAATTATAATTTACCTGTTACTCTGGCTTTAGATATTTTGGGTTTAAAGATACCGCAAAATCAATTATTGGTATTAGGATTAGCGGTGCTAGCAATTTTAGGGCTGCATTACCTGCTGCAAAATACCAAAATTGGTAAGGCGATGCGAGCAGTTGCCGACGATCTGGACTTAGCCAGGGTTTCAGGTATTAATGTTGACCGAGTAATTTTTTGGACTTGGGTAATTGCTGGTACTCTTACGTCATTGGGCGGCAGTATGTATGGGTTAATTACAGGTGTACGTCCGAATATGGGATGGTTCTTAATATTACCATTGTTTGCCTCAGTAATTCTTGGTGGGATTGGCAATCCCTACGGTGCGATCGCAGCAGCTTTTATCATTGGCATCGTCCAGGAAGTCAGCACTCCTTGGCTGGGTTCACAGTATAAACAAGGTGTCGCACTGTTGATCATGATTTTGGTGCTGCTCATTCGTCCCAAAGGTTTATTCAAAGGAACGATTTGAGCAGCAACACTCCACTTCTAATTATTCAATAATGTGGAAATACCAGGCTGCTACCAGGAAATTGATAGCTAACAAGAACAGTGCCCAGCCTGTGCGATAGGCGTAGGGAGGTTTAGCGCCGCTGTCGGCAACTGGCGGATTCTTAGCTTTAGCAGTCATAATGCGATTCTCCTTATGTCATGACTTTTTAAGAAATACCAAACTGGCGTACCAAATACTCAAATTCTTTAAGAATATTTGTGTGAAGTTGGGAATTGGGCATTGGGAATTGGGAATTGGGCATTGGGCATGGAGAAGAGACAAGGAAGAGGGGGAGACAAAGCAGAAACTTGTCCCCCTGCTCCCCTGCCCCTCTGC
>CAXUOL010000314.1:3275-7619 GCA_964252435.1 uncultured Nostoc sp. | reverse complement strand
TTCTAAGGGGGGATTAAGGGGGGTAATTTGACTTGTGTATACACAGAGGCTTCGAGTCTTACTCCCCTTTCCTTGTAGAGAAGGGGTTGGGGGTTAAGTCTCTATTGAACTCAACCCAAAAGCGCTATAGATAATCACAAGGTGAAAGGATGCTATACAGCGATTTTAGTCTCGCTCAGGTGAAAAAGACTTTTAACTTAACACTGGATGAAACTCAGAATTTATTTGTTGATACAAAACCTGTTACACCATCAGAAACTCTCAGAACGATTTTAATAGATTACATCCCTTTAGCAACTGCAATTTCAACCGAAAAAGCCAGGTCAGAGTTTTTAATTGCACCAATCCTCGCAGAGGTCAGACGATTATTAAACAATCAAATCTCACTGTTCTCTGGGAATGAATTTAATGTTGATGCAACTCAAGGCTTGCAAGGTTTTTGCGATTACATTATCAGCAATTCCCAAGAGCAACTATTTATTTCTGCTCCGGTAATGTTTATTTTTGAAGCGAAAAAAGAAGATATTATCGGTGGTCTTGGTCAATGTGTAGCGGCAATGATTGCGGCGCAGTTGTTCAATCAAAATCAAGGTAATGAAGTTGGGCGAATTTATGGCTCGGTTACTAGTGGAACTAATTGGAAGTTCTTATTTTTAGAAGGGACAACTGTTTATATAGATTCGACTGAGTACTATATTAAAGAAGTTGATAAAATTTTGGGTATTTTATTGCAACCTTTTCAGCCTGTTTTAACTGCTGTTTGAATATATATAGGAATCCTATAGCAGTCCTATTTGATTTGTGAAAAATATAAATAAGAAAACGAACCGCAAAGTACGCTAAGGGCGCAAAGGGAAGAAAGAAGAAAGAAGAAAGAGATATAGGACTCATATTTGATTTGGTGAAAAAACTCAGTACAACTAAGAAGCCTTCTTTCCTGTTGCCTATTGCCTATTGCCTATTGCCTGACAGCGTAAATCAGTTCAGAAATCAAAGCGGATTCCTATATATAATTTTCACAAATGATTTAGGATTGCTATATGAGCCTATATTGTCTAGTTCACGGTGCTTTCCAAGCCACTTGGTGTTGGGATTTGCTAATTCCCTATTTAGAAGCACAGGGTCTTAGGAGTCGATGCCATTGAGCTAGTTTCTGGACATTGCCCACATCTGTCTCATCCTGACATTCTGGCTACAGTATTAACTAGTGATTAATTGTTTGAGTTTGGCTCGATTGTTGCCATAGCAAACTTTTTTATCTATGTGCTAATGATGAATTAGTAAGTCGGCACAATAAAACCAAACTATGTGAAGAAAAATTAGCTAGTCTAAAACTCTCTTCCCTGCTGTCTCTTGCCCCCTGCCTCCTGCCTTATCTCAACGATAAATTTTCCCGCCCACCTACTTATTACTCTCTCCCAAGACAAACTTGTTCATAGCTTTTACCAGCAATATCCCAAGTGAATTCTGTTTCTACCAGTTGTCTGCAATTGTGAGACAATTCTGAACGCAGATGTGGACGATCGAATAGTTGACTAATAGCGGTGACGTACTCTGCCGGTTTATTGGCTCGTAATGCCCGTAATGGATGACTAGCAACATCTACAGCTAATCCTTCTAAGCCGCGATCGCTGGCTACTACAGGTATACCAGCTGCCATTGCTTCTAAAGTTTTATTTTTAATCCCAAACCCAGTCCGCATTGGTACAACGCAGATGGTGGCTTGGTGTAAATATTCTGCCATCGAAGGTACACGCCCCAGCACATTAATTCCTGGTTTTTTATCAAGTGCTAAAACTTCTGCTACTGGGTGAGAACCGACAATATCGAAAGTTGTATCGGGATACAATTTTTGGATTTCTGGCAAAACTTCATTGCTGAAAAAGCAGACAGCATCAATATTTGCTAAATTATCCATTGCACCAATAAAAATTAGGCGATGTCCTCCTGGATCGATGGTACGGTTAGGGAAAGAAACTAAATCTACGCCATTGGGAATAACCGTAATTTCGCTATTGGGGTTAAATTCTTGTAGTTGAATTTTATCTTCTTCTGTTGTCGCAACAATTGCCGAAAATTTAGCGCAGTAGTTTTGCTCATAACGACGCAAAAGTGGCAGATTAATTTTATCTCTGAGTGAATTTTCGGAAATGCCTGTTGCTAGTTGGTTCCGACAGGTAGCATAAACAGAACTATGAACATTAACTATGGTTTTTAGCTGTTTCTGAAAATGTGGCTGTACATAAATCTCATTGACGCTATGTTCGCAAGTAATTACATCACATTTTCCCGCTTCCACCCAGTTATTAACCCATGTTTGCATCTCAACTGAGTAGCGGTTGAGTACACTTGGCGGTGTTCCCTGCTGCAAAAATCTCCTAAATCGCTGTATTTTCTGCAATATTCCGGTGGTTCGAGAATCTGGCGGACGTTTAAAAATAGCTAGATGATCTACACAATCGCTTAATCCTGCTACTTCTGCGTCTGTAACATCACCCTCGCGTTGAGTTGCGAGGGTGACAGTATGACGTTGACTCAAGTACTTGAGTAAATTAAATGTCCTAACTTGGGTTCCTCCGCGCGTTGGTGGGTAGGGAAAGGTGGAAGATAGCATTAAAATGTTCATACAAGCGATCGCTCAAATGTGATACATACACCATGACCTGATTGGAGGCTGTATGTCATCATTCGATCAAAGCATAATCAAACCCAGTCGCACACCCACAGCAACAGCCTCGGTGCGGCTGGAGACACTGAGCTTTTGAAAAATTGATGAAAGATGAAATTTGACAGTATGCTCAGAAATATGTAAACGTTTTGCGATCGCTTTATTTCCCAACCCTGACCCAAGCATTCCTAAAACCTCTATCTCCCGTGGTGTCAAGCTTTGTACAGGATTTGTGACGATTTTTTCGCGGATAGAGAGTAATTCTACAGCATTCGGGTGCAGCACCAGTAAACCAAAAGCGATCGCCTCCACAGCCGCGACAATTTCTGACTCTGTGCTAGTACTGGGCAATATTCCCCGGATACCAGAACGTAACGCCGTCTCTAAGTCGATGCTGTCGAGTTCTTCAACAATGACGATTATTCCTAATGGATATTGCTGTTCTTGAATAACCAGCAATTTTTCCCACACCGCTTGTTGAAAATTACCACTCAAATCTACCAACACCACATCCGGCTGTAATTGCCCAACTTCACTTGCCAATATATCCAAATCGGATGCACTACCCACAACCGTTAGCCGAGGATTGGTAGTTACCACAGTTGATAACCCTGCTCGCACCACAGGGGAAGTAGCAACCACCATCACCCGGATCATGTCGCCTCCACAGCAGTTTTATCGGACTGTAAGGCAACATAAATCACGAATTGCTGTCTACCGCGTAGGAGTTGTAGCGGCACAGATTTTTTACTTTCATGGAGATATTTGGTTAAATCATTCATGCTAGTGAATAATTGCCCCGAAACTCCAATTAAAACATCGCCGATTTGCACACCAGCAGTTTCCGCCGCACTGCCAGGTAAAATTGACAAGACTAATAAACCCAAGCTACGCCTACCTAAAAGCACAGGTTGCAGTGTGACTCCCAATTGCGGACGACTTTTTCCCTGTAAAAAACGCTCAACGGTGTTGCTGGGAACTGCCACAGCCAAACCATTAGCAATCATCGTGTTAATTCCCACGACATGGCCTTGACAGTCGGCAAGTGGCCCCCCAGAATTACCAGGATACAGCCGCAAATCGGCCATAACTGCTCGTGGATTATTTGCATAGATAATTCCAGTTGTCACAGCGCCACTTTCAGCAAAGGGATTACCCACTGCTAAGACTAATTCACCCACTCGTAGCGCCTCAGAATTGCCGATAGTTGCAGCAGTTAAATCAGTGGCGACAATTTTCAGAGCTGCTAAATCCTGCTGTGGATCGAATTGGGTACGCACCGCATCAAATACCCTTCCATCTGGCAATTCCACAGTTGCGCGGTTGCTGGTTGCCACATGGGCATTAGTAATAATTAGTCCGTCAGGTTGCCAAATGACACCAGAACCGACTCCTAGAGAGCCGCTTTTTACTTTCACAGTGCGTAGGCGTAGTTTAGCAGCGACCTCTGTCAATTCCGCAGCGACGTTAGTTAATGTTGTGTTTGCCATGTTATACAATTTTTGAGCATGTCAAAATAGAATCAGTAAAACGTTCAAGCAAAAAGGTTAAAGTTCCGAGTTCAGAAGCTCAACGTTCAAGCAAAAAGGTGGAAGTTCCGAGTTCAGAGGCTCAACGTCCGAGCAAAAAGGTGGAAGTTTCGAGTTCAAAAGCTCGAATGAATAGAAAATTTAGAT
>CAXUOL010000314.1:0-3175 GCA_964252435.1 uncultured Nostoc sp. | reverse complement strand
AGCAAAAAGGTGGAAGTTTCGAGTTCAAAAGCTCGAATGAATAGAAAATTTAGATAAATCTTGACACAGCTAGTTAAACCCATCCCAAATTGGATTATTCCTCCTTAATAGGTCGTTCGCCAACTGCGATCGCTAACTCAACTAACACTCCACCCCGGACAACTTGCACCTTGACAGTTTTACCAATGCGATCGCTACTATTGAGCAGTGCCAACACATCACCTGTATCGCCCACTGTTACGCCATCGAACGTTACCAAAACATCGCCAAGCAGCACACCTGCATTGTCAGCAGGCCCCGCAGCCTCAACATTGACAACAATTACCCCAGTTGCCGAACTTAAATTGAGAGCAGTTTTTAGATTCTTTGGTAAACGTACAGGTTGCATTCCCACACCCAAGTAGCCCTTAGAAATGCGTCCTTTTGCTACTAATTGGTCAACCACGCGATCAACTGTCGCAGTGGGAATAGTCAGAGCAGTACCACGCCGCCCCGATGTATTCATCCCTACCATAAAACCAGCAGCATCTACAAGCGGCCCACCCGCAAAGCCAGAGTAGAGGGTGATATCTGGGCGGATAAATTGGTCAATATTGCCGCCATTCATACTCCGCCAAGCACCGCTAACCACACTCACTGCACCCATAGCCGCCCTTAAGTCACCTTCGCCACCTCTTGCCAGCCCTAGTACCAGATGACCGACTTTGAGCGTTTTAGCATCGCCAACTTTGGCCACAGGTATTTCTGGATTTTCTAGTTTAAAAACAGCTATATCGGTGCTAGAATCATGACCGACGAGTGTTACTGGTACAGTGCTACCATTTGATAAGGTAATGGTGATATCGTCATAGCGCTGAAGGGACTCATCAGAGGTAACAATGATGCCATTACGCCAATGAATGCCGCTTGGGGAAACACGTGTACCCCCATTCACTGCAACCACAGCACTTCCAGCTTGTTCTACGGTGTCAGCCAAACTGTTGGACAAAGCCAGTAATGAAGACATAAGATTTTTGTGCAAACGTTTTTAGATGTTCAGATCGTGCCGTTTTATCAACACAGATGACATCGGAAAAATGGGGAGTAATTCATCCTAGAAAAATGGCTAGGATTTACATTCAGCTTTTTGACATTGCTGAATTCTTGTACTTCACTCAAGCGAGAACCGCTATATTCCAATACGCTTGGGTTTAAGGGGTTTTGGTGTAGATAATTGGTCTTTCAAGACGCGATAAATCGCGTCTCTACACTTGTATTGCGCTATATTATTCAGCTGACGACGGCTAGAGTGAGCGCTTACTCTAGCCGTTATACAGAATTTATGCTGAATTCTGTTTCGAGAAACAAATGCACACCGAATCAAGAGAAATCAACCTGTTGACTCCATCTAGAAACTTACCTCTCTATGGCAAGAGAATTTTAGTAACAGCACCGAGAAATTATGCATATAGGTTATCCGAACAAATCATCAAAAAAGGTGGTTTACCTGTTTTCATGCCTACCATCGAAACCTGCTATTTATCAAACTACACTCAGTTAGATGCCGCTTTAGCCTACATAGACGAATTTGATTGGATTGTCTTCACAAGTAGAAACGGAATCGCTGCATTTTTTCACCGCATAAATGATTTAAATATTCCTATATCTGTAGTGCAAAAATGTCACTTATGTGCTTTAGGAAAAGATGCAGAAAGCTTATTATCTTTTTCTGGCAAGGTAGATTTAATCCCAATAGAATCTAGTCCAGCCGGAATTGTGGCTGAATTAGCAAAACTTCCGCAAATTCACGAGAAAAAAGTGCTGATCCCGGCTCCAGAAGTTGTGGGTTTGCCTGAACCTGATGTTGTACCCAATTTGATTACAGATTTGCAACAATTGGGCATAGAAGTAACTCGCATACCCACATATATTACGCAGGGTTTAGATAAAACTATCTACGGTATGGAATTAAACCTAATGCGTCAAGGAATGATTGATGTAATTGCCTTTAGTAGCACGGCGGAAGTAGAAAGCTTTTTGACAATGGTTAACTCGCAAAGCGATTACGAACATTGTGTTGTTGCATGTTTTGGCCCTTACACTACTGCTAATGCCCAAAAGTTGGGTATGACTGTCTCTATCGTGTCTAGGGATTATAGTTCATTTGAGGGATTTGCTGAAGCGATCGCAGCATTTTTTACTCTTACTTCCGGTTAAAACTAAGCGTCTCAAGATGCAAAATAATCAACTAGATTTCACTCTAGACTAGGTGCACATAAACCCGTAGTATCGAAAATGGAGTTTATATTGAGTTAGGAACTTTTACATGGCAACTTACAAAGTTACATTAAAGACCCCAGAAGGCGAACAAGTAATTGAAGTCCCTGATGATGAGTACATCCTAGAGGTCGCTAACGAAGAATATAATCTGGATTTGCCCTATTCCTGTAACGCTGGTTCTTGCTCTACCTGCACCGGCAAGCTGATTTCAGGTACAGTTGACCAATCGGATCAGAACTTCTTAGACAACGATCAAATTGACGCGGGATGGGTTCTTACCTGCGTTGCCTATGCCACTTCTGATTGCACTATCCAAACCCATCAAGAGGAAGAGCTTAACGCTTAAGAGCGGGTAAGGGTTAAGGGCATTGGTATTAACTTAAGCCCCAACCCTTTTTAAATCTCGTTTCTCTGGCTGGAAATGCTGCTCATTGGGCTACTGCCTCCCTTGCTGGCGGTAGCAGCCCACTATTGTATAACCTTACCCTAAAAAAGTGTGGAAATTAAGCTGCGATCGCAAGTAGTTATAAATGTACAGCAACTTTTTGGTAATTTGCATTCTCTGAACGATTAGCCAAAACCTACCGTGTATACACAAGTCAAATTACTCCCCTTAATCCCCCCGTTTATAGGAAACAAAAATCGACCGCAGACAAAGAAAGTATTAGATGGCTGGATGCCTTGAAAACAACAGAGTCAATTATCCCATTTTCTCCAGTTACTGGTACTTTTTCCTCTCTCTTCCTAATACATAACTACTCGCTTTTGTCAACTTTTCTGTTAAGAAAGATGTTTATAATAGATCCCCCTAAATCCCCCGATAAATTGGGGGACTTTGATTCCGGTTCCCCCCTTTTTAAGGCTACGGTGTACACACAAGTCTGAAACAGTTCACTTATCTAAGTTTATAGCGGTT
>CAXUOL010000313.1:0-7641 GCA_964252435.1 uncultured Nostoc sp. | reverse complement strand
GCCCCCTGCTCCCCTGCTTCTTCCCCACTCCCCACTCCTTTAGGAATCCAGTGAATATTTCATGACGATGTTGACTGTTGTATTTTTGTTTACAACAAAACTGGCATCACGAAACTTTGGTGTACCTGTTTGTATGGACACAGTTGGATTTTTAGAAATCCCAAAACCTTCTTTGGGAATACCAAAAAAGTCTTTATTGAGTTTGCGATCGCCATTTTGATCGTCAACCACAGCGACAGCATAAGTTCCAGGTTTCAAACCGGAGAATTCTTTTTTTACAGAAGTGCCAGTAATTTTAGCGCAGCCACTTTGAGCTTCACTAGTACTACTCATAGGAAATCCTTTTTCATTTGCATAAACTCGGAAGCAAATCTCACCTTTTTGGTGATGTATTCCATTTACGACAACGTTAAGTGTTGCAGTTGGCTCTGCGTTCGCTGTTTTAGCAAAGCTGATGCTTACTAAAGTTGCAAGCAAAACATGAGACAGTTGAGATAGGTTCAGCATAATTTTGTGTCAGAATAAGTAATTTTGAAGTTGATAGAAAGCTGCGTTAGTCAGCTTTTATTTGCGAACTGTTTCTTTTTAAGAATGACTTGATCTTCTTTAATGAATGCTGTTTTCCAACCTTTCCAAAGTATTTGCAACACATTTAGCAAATCTTTCAGCAAAAGATGTTCTGTTCCTTTTAACTGCTGATACAGACTTATATGACAACATAGCCGCTCATATAAACTCAGGGGACAACACCAGATGGAGAGTATATACTCCCAAATAATTCTCCAATGTGGCAATAAAATTTTTCCTTTCTTTGCTGAATCAAACCACACTGTATACCCATAAAAATCAGGCAGCATACTCAAGAATGATTTTTGATTTTTATTTGTTAACAACAAATAATTGGGAAAAAACATACTCATTGATTGTTGCGGATGACTTCTGAAAAAAAACAGGTATTCAGGAATTTCATAAAACCTACCGAGAACACCAAGTCTTAACAAGAGAATTCCATCTGCATTACCATAACCACCCATAGGCGGTATCTTTTTCAAAGCACTAGCGCGAATTACCCCGTAACATTGATAACATAAATGCTTGGTCAGCAATTCGTGAAAGCGCTCGTGTGGTTTTAGGGCATCTGCCTTGACTTTAATATCGTAATTTTGAAGAAAATTCCCCTGTTCATCAATGAAATATGCCTGGGAGTGACACAAGATTACGGTAGGATCTTGGTCAAGTACCTCAACACACTTCTTGATAAAATCTGGAGAATGTAGATCGTCATAGGCTGCCCATTTAAAATACTCACCCGAAGACAGTTTCAAGACGCGATCAAAGTTACCAGCACAACCAATATTCTTGTCATTGCGGTAGTAACAAATACGTTGGTCTTGCTCGGAGTATGCTCTACAAATTTCCTCAGTTTTATCTGTAGATGCATTATCTGAAATAATTAGTTCAAAATCTTCAAAGGTCTGAGCTAAGAGTGAATCTATAGCTTCTTTGATAAATTTTTCACCATTGTATACAGGTAATCCGATGCTCAATCGTGGCTGATTGCTACTCATAGAAAACATGTATTCGGAAAATCTGTGGATTATTTTCTGCTTAATCGTAGTTAGGCAAACGCAACGTAAAAAGTCAGAATTCAGTAGGTTGGGTTGAAGAACGAAACCCAACATCATCAAGGTTTTGTTGGATTTCGCTGTTGCTCAATCAAACCTACTATTCTAATTTTTATAACTCCCTACTGGTCTGTCCCATTAGTTACGAAAGGTGAATAAGTTCGTAGTAAGGACTTTAGTCCTGGATTTTTAAGCACTGAAGTGCTTACTACAAACCCATAATATTTAATGTGACAGACCACTACTCCCAAAGGACTATTTTATCAAGCTTTGAATATCTGTTTTTTGCAGCCATTCATGTGTTTGCTGCATACCTAATTCTAGGTCAACTGCTGGTTTGTAATTTAACAGATTTTGGGCTTTGGCAATGGAACAAGCGTAAGGACGAGTCATAAAATCTATAGACTCTGGTAGAATATCAACTTTTTTCCGAAAAAGTTTTTGTCCTTGAACGCGTAGCTTTAGGAACAATTTGATTTCATCTTTCGATAATGAAAGGGGTGCTTGTAAACCTTCCATTGCTGCTAAACGCATAAAATACTCTTTCCACGAAGTTTCTTGTCCATCAGTGATATTAAATATTTCACCATAGATTTCTTTTTCTATTGCGAGAAAGATGCCATCAATCAGGTTATCTATATATACATGATTGATTACTCCTTTAGCATCATTAGCGCAAGCAAATAATTTTTGGCGCATCATCAGAATTGGTCTGACTATCCAGGGGATACTTCCTGGGCCGTAAACATCTCCGGCTCGAATAACGATGATGCCAAAATCTGGAGGATTATTCAGTTCTAAAACTGCGGTTTCAGCTTCTATTTTCGTTTGACAGTAGGGATTATTTTCGCCAGAGAGTGGCCCAGATTCTGTAACACCATCAGGATAGTTGAAACCGTAAACCATCACACTAGAAAGATGCACAAATGTTTTGACACCAGCTTGTTTAGCGGCTTTAGCCATGTTGACAGTACCGCCAACATTAACATCACGAAAATGCTTAATTGCACCAGTTTCTTCGGCAATTTGCTCTGTATGTAAAATGATATCTACTCCCTGGCAAGCCTTTTGAGCAATAGTAGAATCGGTGATACTACCAATAATTACTTCAACACCTAAATTCTGTAATTGTTTGTTCTGTGCTGTAGAACTTTGTAGTCCGCGAACCTTCATCCCTTGCGCTATGGCTAACTCGGCTGTATGCAAACCGACAAATTCATTAATCCCAGTAATTAGGAGAGTTTTGTCTTTGAGGTTCATAAAATCGAAATTATTGTTAAATAGGTGAGTTTGAGTTATTAGATAAAAGACTTTAAGTAATACCAAATTTAAATATTGGTAAATACTTTTAATCTAAAATCTAAAATTGGTATAAGAAGAATTTTTCTGTGGAGAAGCTGCACTAATACTTAGCTATCAGTCTATATCGTGGCAAAACAATCAATTCATTTTGCTGCCATGAATCAGTTAGAAAATGTCTCCTGGATCTGCAGAGCGGAGTTTGTTGATAGCAAGTGCTCCTGATGTTATACACATTAAAACTGTTGAAGTTAAGACAATCACTGCATTATTAGTGGTCATAACTATTGGTAGTTTAGTTGCTTCGGCGGCAAAACTATATAACAAAACAGAAGTGATAAATCCTGGGATATAACCTAAGATTGCCAAAATCAAAGCTTGCTGAAATACCACATTTAATAAATAGCTATTGGCATAACCTATGGCTTTTAAAGTGGCATAAGCAACGAACTGTGTAGCAATATTGCTGTAAAGAATTTGATAAACAATAACTACACCAACAACCGCAGCCATTGTTAACATCAAGTTAAGAATAAAACCAATGGGTGTTCTGACAGCCCAATATTTTTTTTCAAAATCAATGAAGCCTTGGCGGGTAAAAACTTGGACATCATTAGGCAAACTTGCTTGTAAATTTTTCAATACTGTTTCGGCATTAGTACCAGGTTTGAGGGAAATCAAACCAATATCGATCATATCTGCCGGACGAGTATTGGGATTTATCCTCAAAAAAGTGGAGTCACTAACAAGTAAATTTCCATCTACACCAAAGGAAGGGCCTAATGTGAATAAGCCACCAATTCTCACTCTATAACCAATTAATGAATTGAAGGGAAATATTTCAATTGTCTGTGCAGTCTCTCCCGCATTAAATTTTTCAGCTATTGGGCCAAACTCTGGGCGAGAACCCCGGTCAAAAAGCATGACATCAGGAGTTTTGAGTTTATCTAAATTTTTCTCAACTTCTGGTAGATTTATCACAGGTCTACCTGGATCGAAACCAATAACATATATTGAATATTTCTCACCAGTTGCCGGATTTTTCAGTTTGGCAAATTGCAAATACATGGGGCTAACTGACTCTACGCCATCAAACCCCAAAGATTGATATAAACGAGTCCGCGAAAAACTTTGATTTGAGGTCAAAGATTTATATTGCGAACTAACTAAAAATAAATCTCCTTTGAGATTCTGATGGACTGCGGTTGCACTGGAATAGAGGGCATCTTGAAAACCAAGTTGCACAAACATTAGCAGCACAATAAAACCAATCCCGGCTACAGCTACTAATAAACGAACTTTTTGCTGGGCTAGCTGTAGCCATGCTAAAGGAATTTTGAAAATCATGGATTTATTTATTATTTGTCATTTGTCATACCCTGCGGGAAGGCGAACGCGAGTGCGTCTCGTAGAGAAGCGCCTATGTCATTGGTCATTGGTCATTTGTGAATGACATATACCCGATGACTAAATATGAATGGCGACATCCACTTGTAAGTTAGTTAAACGAGCGACCTTTTCACTATCTGCGGGATTATCGATGGAGATTTTCACTTCAACTATTCTGCGGTCTGTATCGGAACCAGGGTTTAGGCTAAAGATGTTTTGCTTGTCAACTTGCCAACCAATCTCTTTTACAGTTCCTTTTATTGTTCCAGTAAATGCAGTGCTGGTAATTGTGGCTTTTTGTCTTACACGCACTTTTTGAACATCGGTTTGATACACCTCTGCAATCACATACATTTGAGATGTTTTACCTATCTCAGCAAATCCTTTGCTGGTGCTGATGACTTCTCCGGTTTTGGCGTGAATTTTCAAAATTTTGCCATTTATGGGAGATTTGATGTAACTTAAATCCAAGTCGGCTTTTGCTTGTTGAACAGAAGTTGTTGCACTGTTAACTTCAGTTTGTGCTACCTGAACATCTACACTACGCACTTCACTAATACTGGTGAGTTGCGCTTGTGCTTGCTTGCGTTGTGCTTGGAATGTGTCTTGAGTCCGCTTGAGGGTGGCTTGAGCTTCTGTTAGCTGCTGTTGTGTAGTCTTTAGTTGTAAAGCTTTGGTATCTGCTACAGAAGCCGCGATCGCACCTTGTCTATATAATTGCTGATAGCGATTATTCTCGGCTTGAGCGTTGTCTACTTCCGCTTGGATGCGGTCGATTGTCGCCTGTTGTGTCGCAACATCCCCTTTATATTGTGGCTCTAAACGGGCGATCGCAGCCTTTTGAGCATCGATATCTCCGGTTTTACCTCCAGATTTCACCTGCGCTAGTTTAGCTTTGGCAACTTGGAGTTGGTCTATAGCCTGTTGTAATGCGGTTTTAGAACGACCATAATTTTCGAGATAGGCCAATAATTGCCCTGCTTTAACCGCGTCTCCTTCTTTCACCAACAATCTATCTACTCGTACCCCATTATTAGAAGCGGGAGCAGTCAAAGAAGTAACTTCCCCTTCTGGCTCCAAACGTCCTAAGGCAGTTACAGCAAGTTTTACAGGAGTGACAGCTTTGGGAGGGTTTGCAGGCGCTGTCACAACTTTCGTTTTAGACCAATAGGGTGTCAAACTATAGAAAGCGATTAATCCAGCCGCTAAAGTGAGAGAAGCTGCTAAAATTACTTGCGATCGTCCTACGGGTTTTGTGAATAATCGACTTTCTTTATTTACTGCCATATTTTCATTCCAATTCTGCTTTTTTAGGGAATATCCTGGTTATATTTAGTTGATTAAAATAGACTCATCCGCAAATTACCAAGAGGGTTTTTCCTCTAGGTTTTCTACCTTAATCAAGTGGATAGGTCTAAATTGGTTTTATATGAATTGTTGTACGCTTTTACCGCCCAAACTTACTATTGTGGCGTGAAAATTAATGGCGTGTTACTTCAAAGCTTCCTAAGTTATATCCTATTTTATCATCTAATCCCGTAGCGTAAAATACAATAGCGCTAGTCAGAAAATTTAACTTTTAAAAACAACGAAGCGCTAATAAAAATAAGATCAAAATCTGGAGAAACTTGTTATCAAGTATGGACTAAAAGTTGATTGTTGTCAACTAATTTAATTTGCATAAGTCTTGATTCTCTCACTAAAATATTTCATCACAGTAAGATTAGGTGCTGAAAAATGTACGCGATCGCTAATCTCTTGTCTAGCAATTGAATACCTACAAATAGTTCGTTATTAAGCAGATTTGATATTACTAACAGATTATTATTATCGAGGTTGTGTAATATAAGACATTATTATAGCGATTTCTAATAGGGGTAATTGATGAATTGCCCTTACTTAAGCTATTAGCCCTGTAATTGATTGCAAAGCAGGTTAGTTGGTAGATGAGATGCAAAATCTGAGCTTTGTTTCGGTTTACTTTTTACTGAAGATTCATTTAACCCATATTATGTTTATCAAGCAACATATTAAAAATTAATATTTGCTTTATAAATAACCACTTTGTTTCTTAACTTGACTTATATTAAAAAATAACCAACAGCTTTGACTCAATTATGATGCTTCTCTGAGAAAGAATACTTGTAGTTACAGCAGAATTCAGAATTCAGGAGCGGAGCCGGAGACGCCCCGCCTCCGGTCAGAATTCAGAAGTAAAACAGGCTTTATACCTGGCTTTGAGACTTAGCTTGTGTACTTCACTAACTTGAAATCCGCTGTATTGATTAAATCTATGTATTCATTGAATTGTTACTTACTAGACAACATATTTGTAGTGTTAACCTAATCAAGAGAATATTTGTGTTTAACCCGTAGATAACAAATTCTGTCACATATTTATTTATGTAGTCATGAATTATACTTTTATACTGAATTTTATTCAAAGTTTATATCAGTAAGAGCATAAGGTTATTTATAAAATAACTTTAAAGGAATGATTTAGTTTCTGTAAAGTATGTTAGTGTTTTTATTAATTCAATGCTTTAAAGTGGTTAGACAAACTAGTTATTTAATTGATATTTTTAAATTAAAAATAACTAAAGATAACTGCGTTTTCATTACCTAGCGATCGTTTAATTACTTTTTCAACTTGCATAAACTCGGATTAAAGGCGGTGTCTTTTCTGTAACGAACTTGTCAACTTTACTGGGTCAAATACCATAAAATATATTATCCTGGACGTGAAACTAGCTATGACATTGATTGAGATACAGAACGTTGTTATTAACACCAGCTATGTTGCTGTGTTTAGGCTAGATAATCAAACAGTTTAGGGTAAAAAACGTTTCTGTTTCCTTAGCTAATCCTCAGTTTTCCTCGCTCCAGTAAGATACCATTGCTCAAAATCTCTACTATTACAAATGGATTGAATTCACTGGTCAAGCAGCTATTACACTCCAAGACTATTTTACCAGTTTTAACAACGTCATCGACCTGTTGCCACAATATCAAGAGTCTAGCGTTGGATAACATTTTTTCGCGATGTCTACGACGGGCTACGCCTACGCAGTGTGCCAAAATCGCCTATAAATCTAAGGCTTTGTCAGGGCAGTATGTGTCGTGTGGTGTCGATTTGGAGAAAAGCATTTAGCACAGATAGGATAGCTAGCTGCTTACAAGACGAGGATTTTCATTATTTAGTAGGCAACAGAAATTACTGTAACTACACAATCCACAGTACTTAACTATGCCCTATGTCTGCTTATTCAATTAATACTGCCTTAGCGGAGTTAGAGAGCCTTATCAATAATTGTGAAAAGGCTGTGAT
>CAXUOL010000312.1:0-7659 GCA_964252435.1 uncultured Nostoc sp. | reverse complement strand
GAGTATGGGGGACAGCTAGAATTACTTTACCGCCGTCGCTATGAACGAGGAGAAAAAACGTATGCGTCTACCAGATGAACCAGAGCTTCCGCTACAAATCAACATCGTGCCGATGATTGACGTGATTTTTGCAATTTTGACATTTTTCATCATGTCAACTCTGTTTTTAACACGTTCTGAAGGTTTGCCAGTAAATTTACCGAAGGCCGCCACAGCTAAACAACAGCAAGTTCCTACTAAAATTACCATTACGGTAGATGAAAAAGAACAGGTAAGCCTGAATCGTAAACCAATTGCAGTTGATGATTTAACAGCGCAAGTGCGGACTTTAGTTGGTTCTAACCCAGAAGTGTTAGTGATTATTAATGCTGATGAAAAAGTTGATTATGGTCGGGTGGTGGCGGTGATGGATCGGGTACGTCAGGTTCCGGGAGCTAAATTAGCGATCGCTACCCAAAGAGAATAAATAGATATATTGGGTATAAGAAGTTTAGAGAGTCAGGAAAATTCTATATTCTGACTCCTAACTCCTTCTTGTCTCATAGACATCTCCAGAAATTTATTATGCGTTGCCCAAAATTATTGTTATACACAATTAATTAATTTTGCCTACCTGATTTTCACCAGATTTTTAATTCTAACGGCAGTAACTTTTATTGGTCTAGGTTTTGCCAAGGTTAAGTTTCAGCCGAATGCTTTCATTCTAGTATCTACAATCACGACATAATCCAAACTGACTTGATAAATTGCTAATTACACGAACAAAATAAGGCATAGCAAATTTATACAAGCAGGTAGATTATCTGATGACTATTCCAGAATCAATTAAAAAATTCATTACATGGATACAAGGTTTTGACCATCGTGTTTTACGAAATAAAGGTGATGTAAAAGAAAAGTTGATTTTGCCAATGTTTCACTATCTCTGCTATCCAGAGATATGTCATCGTGAATACTCTTTGAAAACATATCAATTAGAAACCGACGCCAAAAATCCAGAAATTGCTCAGATTTATTTTGCAACAGATGATGTTAGGAAACACAATACAGATACATCACTGATTTTTGTAGAAGCTATAGAACCGCAGAAAACTCAGTTAAATGAGGCGATTGAGCAAGCTAAATTTTATAGTAATTATTTTAAAACACTATTTTTTATTGTCACTAACGGATCTGAAATCAAGGTTTTTCAGCGTCTACATTACAATCGAGAAGAATTAGTATTTGATATAAATATAGATACCTTAAAAAGTTACGTTGTCGCCTCAAGGTTTTATAATAAACTCAATTTTGATTTAGTTAAAAATATCGATAAAAATACAGTCGGTATTTTGACATATACTAAATGTAACTTAATAGAAAAATTAATCATACACAATCCACATTTACAGTATTTTTTAGAACAATGTGATTTTGAGCCTTCTATAACGCGAGAAGGCTGCCACTTAGTTGTTGTGAAACCAAAAGTAGCGATCGCCTGTAATTTACCCAAAGCTTTTGGAGAAGGTAATTGTCAAATACAATTCAGTAGTATTCTTTTTAAAGGTCTAAAAATCAACTTAAATCATCAAGATATTTTAGGTCAATTAATGACTGGATTACACACCCAGCCTGATTGGGGTTGTCGTCGTTTTTTGAAAGAATTAGATAAAGATAATTTTACAGTAAATTTGGGTCAAATAACAGTCATTTTATCAAAACTAGAAGCAAAAGACTTGTGTTTATGTATTGATGAAGTTTGTCAAGAATATCAAAGTTTAATAATTGAATTTGAGAATGTTCTAGAAACATGGGATTTTGAATTCGTAAACTTCTCAGAAATTCGCGGTTTTATCCTTTTTTCTGTAAGACAAGAATTATGGGAGTTGATGCAGCAGTTCGCTAAGGAATTTGATTATAAGAAAGGCAAGTCAGAATGGCATCTATTTCATAGAAAAAATATGTCAATTCGAGTCAGTCGAGGAATTCGCGATCATACATTTATCTTCCCCAAATTTAACAGAGACTTATCTTTATTACCTAGCAATCAAGTTAACATAATCTACGAACTAAATAATATCAATTTACAATCTATTGAAACAGCTAAATTTAGCTTATGGCAGCAACATATTGGAGTACGAGGAACTTGGACAGCTAGATATACCAAACAGTGGTTATTAGATAAATATATTCCCAAGGTGATTAATTACTATTCAGAAAAGTCTCAATTATCTGAAGCTGAATTGCTAGCAAAAATAACAAATTACAGAACTGAACGTGCGCTGATTAAAGAAATTGATAATATCAGAGATTTAGTACCTTATCTTCGTGACATCCAATCTTGGCTACATATCTATGTAGAAAATATTGCAGCTTCGCAATTAAAACTATATTACCAAGCCTATACAAATTTAGTACGTAATACAGATTCTTCGATAACAGGCATAGACTATATTTTCGGAAATTTGCGGAGAGTTGAGTGGAAAAATACGCCAGAAGAAAATTATAGCAATTCCACAGACTGGAAAAACTTGACTTTGAAATATGCTATAGATTGCTTAGATCGGCAAGTAGTAAGAATAAATAATAGTGAATACGAGAATAGTTTTAAGGCAGATTTAATCACTCGGATATTTATTTGGATTATAGAAAATGGTAAAATATCTTTTTCACAAGCTCAGTTAAATGCTGCTAAACAGGCTTTAATACCACTTTGGGAACAAAGTCGCTTTGAAATGCGCTATATCTATCCTAATCAATAAAACTACATAATCTGCTGTAAATCCAACACAAACCCAGGTAGTACATTTTCTCCTGATAAACTAGCAGGATTGTCTAATATCTCTACATCTTTACCTGAACGATAAATTTCCACTCGCTTATTTTTCCGGTCAATTAACCAGCCTAATTGAGTACCATTTTCGATATACTCCTGCATTTTCTCTTGCAATTCTTTCAAGGAATCAGTACGAGAACGCAACTCTACTACAAAATCAGGACAAATAGGGGCAAATTTTTCTTGTTGTTCTGGGGTTAAAGCATTCCATCGCTCAATTTTCACCCAAGAAGCATCAGGAGAACGTTCTGCACCATTAGGTAGGGTGAAGCCAGTTGAAGAGTCAAAACCTTTGCCTAATTTAGTCTGTTTATTCCAGATTCCTAATTCAACAACCATATCAAAGTTACGGTTGCCAGTATCACTACCTGTAGGTGGCATAATTAATAATTCCCCTGACGCTGTACGCTCAAATCGATAATCGCGGTTTTTCTGACACATTTGGAAAAATTGCTCATCAGTCAAATCAATTTTCAATTTGAGTGTAGAAGGGAAAGTGGTTGTCGTGGCGTTCATAGGCTATTCTGGGCATCTTACTTTCTAGTGTAGTGCTGTGTGGGGTGCGATCGCCGCCAGGAGATAATGGAGTGCGATCGCACTTTACCTAATTAAATAAACTTGTCTTTTCTGCTCAATTTCTGCTTTAGAATAGTATCTATATGCCTTGAAAATGCTCACCTTATTTTTTCCTCACTTTTTCCTCATAAATAATACATTCTTGGCTGCTCAGGCTCTAATCCTATTTTTCCGTGATAGATTTGCTTAGAACCTTTAGGTATATAAATCCAACCTAGATTTTGCAAACGATAAATAAGACTGGATGTTGTTACACCAAGCTCCTTTGTCATTGCATAAAGGTGCCTCCAATTAGTTAAATCACGTTCTTTACGTAATTCCTGTAAAACGTAACGAGGCATTAATAGACAACTAGCAAAATACTGAGCTTGCCACTCAAATGCTTCAAATTTATCAATTGGGCTACTAGCACTACGACATAGGAATAAAATTACTTGATTTTCATCATGACTATTTTCGTTAATTTCTTCTGATAAAATATCAGCATCTTCTTGGTTAATATGAAGTACCCAGTGACCTATTTCGTGGGCAATTGTAAACTCCGTAAAAGTCCCTAGCATTTCTGGAAGACCTGAGTTTACTAGTATTCTTCTTTCTAAAGGTAAAATTTTAGCTACTATTAACCCATGTTCATCAGGCAATATTTCCCCAATATCGATGCTTAAATTCAAATAATCACATACTCTAGTAGCATCAATTGGTATTTTAGTAGCATCATTATGCAAATTTTGCATATTCTGTAAGATTTCATTAGCTTTCCTTTCTATCTCCTCTTTAGAGTAAAAAATATAAGGCTTAAATAAGGTAAGTTTTTTTTGAAGCTTTTCTACTTTAGTTCTCAACTCAGCATTTTCTTTTTGTAATCTTACAATTTGCTCATCTCTTGCTTTAACTAAAGAATCAATACCCGGACTTTCTCTCATTCGACGAAATAAAGCAGGCATTTCTTTGTAGTTAACCTTAAGCAATTGCTCGAAAGCTTCCGAGTCATTTTGAGTCATGCGTCCAGCTAGGTACATCAACTGCTCTGCATTCAAACTGAGATGTTCTGCTAACGAGCGGATAACCTTCTCGCTTGGCTCAACGTGGTCGTTTTCTAGTTTGGACAAATACGTGTAGTCTACCCCTACCTTTACCGCTAGCTCACGCTGACTCAATCCCTTTTTTCTACGAGCTTGCCAAATACACCTGCCAAAACTCTGACTCTCTTGTTTATCCATAATCACATTCAACTGCCTAACGCATTTCCTGAAGCATACATAATAATAAACCTTGTATCGATTTGAGTCATAGTAGGCTAAAAGCCATATTTTACAAAGCTTTTCAGGAGTCGGTGCGCTATAAGTTACCCAAAATTTTTAGCCTTTGAATCACTCATAGATAGATAATACCAGTATTGAAAATAAAATTCAACATTTATTTTGCATAGACTAAATAGTTGACATAATTTGTACAGGTTGCATAATATGGTTCAATACTGAACAACTGATATCTTGCCTTGTTGAAATTATATGGCAATTCAGGGGGCTGTACTGATGTTCGTTGAGTTATATTTCGTTACACCTGGGCAAAAGTATGAATAAACAATCGTTGAACCCTGAACAATTGTGTTTTTCCGTCGGTAGACCTTTATCAGTTCTGCTTGAAGAAATTCAAAAATCAAGCCGCAATCCACAACTCAGAAAGGCTGCGGAACAGATGCTAGAAGGCTTACGTACCTTGGAAATGGCAACTGAGATTGGTGTATCTAAATCGAAGAGAGCTAATACAGCAATCTACGAAATCCTGACCAAGTAAAACTTTTTTCTCTGCTAAATTCTGGGGTTTGACATCAATGAGCCAAAATTGGCTACCATTTGCCAGTTACAACCTATGGTTGCAGTATTCTCCACCCATAAAGAAGCTGCACTAGCTTTAAGCATTTATGGATTTGTGTTATCGGAAACCTGTATTAATAGTAGAAAGAGCGGTAATTGCTCTGAATTATTCTTGCCACTAAAATTTAAGCTTGAAGATACTCAACTTCTATTTGGAAAGGATAAATCTGGTCAAAATTTTATAAGTAGGAGAGGAGATGTCCTTAAAGGACTATCACAAGGAGGCGTTTATCGTCGTCAATCTCAATATGAAGATAAAGCAACACCGATTCGCATTACAGCTTTGAAGCTTTGTGATTTGAAGGTAGATCCTTTTATCAGGGAAGTTCAGAAACGCCTAAAATACTATGGATTTGAAAGCATAATTGTTCATCGAGTTGGTGTATCAGTAATTAGTTCAAGTGTCTCTGATGATAGAGAAAAAGTTGAACAAGCTATTAATGAATTAATGGCGATTCCTACTGATATTGTTTTGACATTTTTACCTCAGAGCGATCGCCATGCTGATAATAGTGATGATGGTAGCTTTTATTCTTTTATTTCTTCACGTTTACTTCGGCGAGAAATTGCTAGTCAAGTAATTTATGAAGAGACATTAAAAAATACCAGTAATTATGGTAATATTCTTCATCAGGTAATTCCAGGAATTCTCGCAAAATTAGGAAATTTACCCTTTGTTTTAGCTGAACCTTTAGAAATAGCTGATTATTTCATCGGCTTTGATGTTTCCCGAATTTCTAAAAAGAAAGGATTTGGAAGTAGAAATGTTTGTGCGAGTGTGCGTCTCTATGACAAGCGAGGGGAGTTTATTCGTTACCGACTGGAAGATGCTTTAACCGAGGGTGAAACAATTGATAAACGAACACTAGAGAGGTTTCTACCATCTGCTGAATTAAGACAAAAAACTGTACTAATTTACCGTGATGGACGTTTTTGTGGTGATGAAATAAAGAATTTAAGAGAAAGAGCAAAAGTTATTGGTTCAAAGTTTATTTTGGTAGAGTGTGTAAAATCTCAGATTCCACGACTATATAAATTTCAGCAGTCTGTAGTGACAGCACCAACTAAAGGGTTAGCTGTTCGCTTATCGCCGTATGAAGTAATTTTAGTCACCACTGAAGTGAAGTCTGAGAAAATGGGTTTACCTTATCCTCTGCGTTTAAAGGTTATTCCCGATCCTGAACATGAACAGCAAGTATCAATTGAAAGTTTAATAGAAGCTACACTTAAACTGACATTGCTACATCACGGGGCGTTGAAAGAACCTCGCTTACCCGTCCCATTATATGGTTCTGACAAAATAGCTTATCGGCGGTTACAAGGAATTGCTCCAGGTACAGTGGAAGGCGATCGCCAGTTTTGGCTGTAGAATTAACATCAATGCTACAGACATTTTGTATCCAATCAAAACCTGACTTTTCGCAAGAGCGATCGCAATGCAAACAATTTCTGGTTAAATTTTACTAATGCTCTATAGCTTGATACTTTAGAGGGTAGAAAAATCTAGATGCTTTGGTTATCTCAATGGCTAGTGTTAGGAACTATATTTGTTAGCTTAACTTTTAGCACACCTTTATTTGTCAGTCAGTCTATGAACCAACAAGATATCCAAATATTAATAGAAAAAGCTAAAGATGCATGGGTTGTTCAAGATGTCGATGCTCTTGCACAATTGTTTACACTTGATGGAGAACTAATCGTGCCTGGTCAATCCTGGCGTGGGCAAGAAGGAATTCGAGAAGGACTTGCCAATTTTAAACAACAGTATTCAGATATCAAAATAGACATCCAGCGGATTATCATTGGAGCAAATCAGGCAGCAGTAGAGTGGTACTACGAAGATACAGAAAAGGTGACAGGTCGTCGTAATAAAGCTGATGACGTAATTGTTGTAGATTTCAAGGATAGTCAAATTAGTCGTTGGCGTGAATATTTTGACACACAAACGCCAACTAACAGATAGTTGTATTAGCCGTGAAACTCCAATATCCCTAATTTATTTTGAATTAAGGATATTGGAGTGTCAAAATTAACTTGTAATCTAAAAAACACAAGACGTTTATCACCTTAGACCGCTCTGACGAAGAATTTAACCTTCCCTTCAGTGATAATAAAGTGGAGGAAGCGACAAAAACTCCACACCGTCAAAGGTTTTTCTTGATTTACACTGTTCAAACATCTGTCGTCGCTCTCCTTCGATGTCTGATAGTGGGCCACAGCGGCATAACACCCATACAGTGTTGTTTGTTTTCATAAACTAGAATAGCTAACAGTTGGGTGAAAAACTCTCTCTCCCAAGTATAAACACTAGCTAGCCAAGAGATATAGCTATATTGTTTATAGCGGTTTCCATTCAAATGCGGTACAACAATCGCGGGGTGTAGTGTAGGG
>CAXUOL010000311.1:0-7684 GCA_964252435.1 uncultured Nostoc sp. | reverse complement strand
ACTAACCAAACACCATTAGCAGAACAATAAAAGATGTAACCTGCCTGATGCATTGCCGCAGTATTTACAGCAAAAACCACTGGTTTTCCATGCCTAGCACCAACAGTTTTTGCTGTTTCTATATCCTTTGATAAATGGACATGGTGTCGTGACATTTTGCAAAGTCCTATTTGCAGAATTAACTCTACAGATTTGCGTCCCGTGCCGTGATAAAGCTCATCTGGAGGAACAACAGCTTCTAATTGTAAATTAACTTTTACACTATGTCCTTGGTTCGCACGAATCAGATTACCTGTAGAATCAAAAGAAAAGCGTTGTTTCTCGTTGAATTCAACTACCACCTGTAATTCCTGGCGGGTAATCGGAAACTTGTTTTGAGCACAAGCGGTAAGTAAGTCATCAACAGCAACCCAACCACCAGGAGAAAGTTTAATTCCAATGGCATCTGGTGTATGTCGCAGATATTTGCTGAGATATTTGCTGATTTTGACGAGTCGAGAATCACTCATTTGATCAAGTAATCATTGGTCATTTGTCATTTGTCATTGGTACACACCTCGCTTTTAAAGTGGGTGAATAAACTTTCTTATCTTACTAAGGACTAATTCAAACCATGTTAAAGGGTGGGCGTGGTCTCTCAATAACTAATGACTCTTGCGTTGCGGTTTGATTGTAGTTGGCATATTTATACTACAAATGCATGATTTTATAATACATCAAAACTTTTATAGCTGGCTTGACTTTGTGTAAATTGACAGAATTTGTCTGCCCATCATCGCTAATGCCACTCCAACGATCGCAATCAGTGTCACCTTTCCGCCAGGAACAAGTATTTGATTTGTGCTATCTGAGTTTTCTTGTTCTTGACGTTGTTTCCAACTCATTAACGCCGGAATAATTCCACCTAGAACTGAAATACTAAATGTTCCAGTGTAATCTAGGGCAGTAAAAAAGATGCTGGGGTTAAGCGTTCCGAGAGTCATCGGAGGGAAAAGAACCAGCGAATAGAGGGGTAAGCGGCTAGAAAGTTGCCATTGTGCGGGTAGGAAAATATCTTTGAACAAATCCAGTAACCCGTACACAAATCCAATGAATGAAGTGACGATCGCAAACTCTGAAAAAATGGATACTAAAACTCCTAACCATTGCCCCGCACTACCTCCTCGGAGAATTTGTAGTGGATCAAAAACACTTGTATCATCAGAAGTGCTATGTAACATATCGGGACTGACACTTCCTAAAATTACGGTATTCCACGCCAAGAACATAATTAGAGGAATCACAGAACCAATAAAGATGGACTGACGAATTTTGCGGGCATCCCCTTCGAGTTGCGTCACAATCAGCGGTACAACGTTTTGGAAAAACAGCGCCACAGACATCACTGAAATGGCACTGCCGAGGGCACTCCAGTTTTGAAATAATAGTTGGGCACTCTGAATATGCCTTCCTCCCAGAAATAATAGTCCTAAGAAGGAAATGATGACAATTCCGACAAAGGCGCTGTTTAATTTCTCAATAAACTTTTCTCGCCCAAGATACATAATGCCACCAAATAAGAGCGTGAAAGCCATTGTGCCCACCCACGTAGGCAATATCTGCATACCCCAGATTTTTGCCGCCGCCGCTCCTAAAATCTCTCCGCCTTCGGTGATGTATGCCACCAACAAAGCATAGTGCATGAATAAATATGCACCGCCAGCAATTCGTGCTCCCAACTTACCAAGGATTTTCTCAACAACTCCCAAAAAACCTATACTCGGATGCCCTTGGGTTCGCATCGTATTTAAGGTAACTTCTGCAACCAATAACCCTGACACTAAAGCGTAGAGCCAAACAGCAATTAGTCCAGATGTGGATGGCACAATACCCGATGGCAGGGTAACGGCTGGTAGAGCGAGAATCCCAGCCCCAACGGTGGTTCCTGCAATCAATGCAGTACTTCCCAACACACTACCTGGTTGATGATTGAGTTTGTTTCCATCAAATTCGAGATGAGAAAACAACCGAGTGACTTGCTCTGAATTTTTTATAACGGTCTTTATGATAACCATACTGAATATCCGTACTTAAACCAAACGATATTAACATATGTAAAGATTATTCGTAAAAGCCCTGATGCTCTTGGTTTTGCAAGCAGATTTTTTTGGTAAATAAGCGATCGCTATTTCATGATCAACACAAATTTTGGAGTATAAAAAATGTCACTTGTAGCACTTTATTAATTAAATAAACCACGCAGTAGGGAACATTGTCTCTGCAACAGATGTAGTGTGTCAACTTAAGCAGAAACTCCTTTAAAACCTCGTTTTCAGCAAGAGGCTGGAAATGCACTTCAATTGCGGCTCTGCCGCGAGTAAGGAAGGCAGAGCCTTTCAGTAGGCAT
Source organism: uncultured Nostoc sp. (assembly GCA_964252435.1). GTDB lineage: Bacteria > Cyanobacteriota > Cyanobacteriia > Cyanobacteriales > Nostocaceae > Nostoc. Next base: position 5,298 of record CAXUOL010000311.1, on the reverse strand, counting down.
TCCCAGCCTCTTGCTGGGAACGAGGCAATCTCTCAAAGTTTTGTCTAGACTGTTTTTTACGTTAAGTTGACACCAATGGGCAGTGCTGTGCCCCTACACCTCCGATGTAATGTTGTACCGCATCTGAATGGGAAGCGCTATATACCAATTTGAAAAAAGAATGCGATAGATGGGTAGGGTTACAACAATGTTGGTTGTGCCCTTACTAATAATTTATGTGTTGCAAACATTCATGATTTGAATTGGTATTACAAAAGGAGCCTGATTCAAGTGTCAAAAAACTAAAAACACCAACGTTTGCTGACTTAGTAATTAAATAGGAGTTATATAGATGCGTTCTGCAAATTAAAGTTATTTAATGGTTCTTGATTTCTTCAATTATCTTTTGAACATTTGGCTTTATGGCTTTTAGTTCTTTTCGGAGTTCATATCCCGAACCTTGAATTTTATTTTTAACTTCTCTTTTCCAAGCACTATCATCCTTTCTAATCAACGCAAATACATCTTTTATTTCATCCCACCAATAATCAAAACCTATATCAAGATTCGACCAATCAAACAATCTTCCAACCAAATCAATCCAGTTATATTCATTGAATTTTCTAATGTTATTTTCAATTGAAAACTCGAAGTCAATATCTATTCCCTTAGCTTCGGTAGCAATTGCCTTTGAAAATAAACCGTATAATTTCATAGTTCTTGTTATCTCATTAGTTACCTTCTGCACTATAATTCCATTCTTACCAGAAAGTTCTTGAATCAGGTTACTAAACTGTCTCTCAATGATTTCATTTATTTGGGTTGCTGAACGACCATTTCTTCTTGCTGAAATGGCGATATTTGTGATACTATCTAAAGCTTTATCTATATCTTCCCATACTACGGTTTCACAACGATCAGGCAATCTTAGACTAATTGAGTCCCAGAAATGCTCATAAATACTATTGAGAATTTTTTGCTTTCCAAAAGATTCTATCCTTGTTCCATCAAGACGTTCATCATCAACGCTACAGAGAGGGATTACACTTACTTTTTCCTTAATTTCTTCATTTAATACTTTCTCCAACTCCGAAAGGTCTTTCTTTCCTCCTTGATCTGCTTTAGTCAAAAGAATAATAACTTTGTATTTTGAATTTATAAATTCTTTGATTAAGTTGATCTCAAAATCTTCAATTCTAGCTCCACCAACTTGTACGCAATAGAAAACAGTATGAAACCATTCTTCAGGACTCTTGTCGACTCCTCTTCTTGAAAGTTCTTCATTTAAAACATTTTTCCATTGTTCAGCTTTATTAATTTCAATTCCCCAAGAATCAAAAATTGTTACTGGCAAATCTTCGATCATAAAGTTAGTTGGGTGAAATCCAGTAGTTGTCACAGGTTTTCCAACACCAGTTTTTCCCTTTATATCACCAAATAAATAATTCAATAATGATGTTTTCCCCGCTCCAGATTTTCCAGAAATCACAATATTGTATCTAGAGTTTTTCTTAATATCCATATCAGTTCGTCTCCGAGTAATACCCCACTTCAACAAGTCCAATGCTTCATCATTAGCGACGTCATGGGAAAAAATAACAAGTCTATAACGTCGCAAAAAATGCAGATTATCGGGAATTGCGCTAACATCAGGAAGCAAAACAGGAATTATAGGTATATTCGTTTCTACACATTGTTGTACTAGCGATTCTAATTCCAAAACTTGCCAGCGACCTAATCCTTTTATACCAATAAAGATAGCAGCAGACTTAACTTGTGGAATTGCCTGTTGAATTTCATATTGAAAAGAAGACCCAGGAGTAATTTGCTCCTCATCTAACCACGGTTTTAGTCCACGCTGCTTTAGTTGATCAGCGATCATTCTTACTTGTGGTTTATCCTGACTATTGTGAGCTAAAAAAACATCAAATTGTTGTTGATTCATTCTTCAAAGGTTCCTTTTGTTATTCGTTCACACCAGCAATAATCGCTAAAGCCTGAGCATACTCTTCTAAACCCATACGCAAAGCTTCCAATTCACGTCGCGCTGTCATTTCTTCAGACCAACCCTGCTCATGTTCTTTAGGACTCACCCCTACAGGTCTCCTTCCTTCCCACGCCTGCAATAACGGATGCCATTTCGACAAAAAAGGTCTTAACCCATTATTCAATACAGCAATGGCAATTCCCCCAACTGAATCGTGAGAAGCACCCACATCTGGCCCGGCTGCTTTGAGAATTTCGCGGGTAGTGCCAAATAAACTATAGAGAGAGTTCAAAGCTTCCCGGACTAAACCCTGGTCAACTTCCAAAGGTTGAACCGCAATACATGTAACAAGTTCAATATAAAGTGACCATGCAGCTTTGCGTTCTGTGGGGTCAGCTTCCCACTCCGCAGAACCAATGCCAAAGGGAAGGCTTACAGATACTTTTTTCAATTTTGCTGGGTCAAATCTGGGCATAAATTTCTTTCCCTTACTTATACAAGGTAACTTTAGCAAGTTAAGTTCAATTTAAGGCTTTCGTAAACATACAAGAGCGATCGCTCTTGTGACACATTTGCTCAGAGTGCGATCGCCTTTACAAAAGTATGAATATCAAGACTGCAATTGCCTATATTCACCCTATCATCAGAAGTGCGACACCGATAGCGTAAAGCAAGCTACGCGTAGCGTCTCGTAGAGAAGCGTTAGTGAGTCCGCGTACTCTTACAGAGAAGCAAGCTACGCGCAGCGTCTCGTAGAGAGCGTCATAGCCCGTCGCAGACATCGCCTGTAGTAAAGTAGCAGATGCGTAGGCGCAGCCCAACCTAGGCATCGCAGTTTGCCAATTGGGAATTTAACTTTTCAATCCAATCACACAGAAAATAATTTACCAACTTGCGTCAAATCTACATTCCCACCGCTGATGATGACACCAACTCTCGCCTCTGGTGCTGTTACCACACCTTCGAGTAAAGCAGCAGCAGCTAATACCCCAGTGGGTTCGACTACAATTTTCAGACGTTCCCACAAGAAAAACATGGTGCGAAGAATCGCTTCTTCCGATACGGTCACCATATCATCAACGTAATCCAGCACCAAGGGGAAAGTAATTTTACCAAGGCTAGGAGTCCGCGCACCATCAGCGATGGTATGAGGATTTTTGACGATTTGCAGAGTTTTGGTGTGAAAGGAGCGGGTAGCATCGTCGGCAAGGGCTGGTTCTACCCCGATTACTTTACAATTGGGTAAAAGTGATTTGGCTGCGATCGCACACCCTGAAAGTAATCCACCACCGCCACAACAAACTAATAGTAAGTCCAATTCACCAACTTCTTGGATCAGTTCTAAAGCAGTTGTTCCCTGTCCAGCGACTACATGGCGATGATCGTAAGGAGGAATGAGTGTCAAAGAGCGCTCATCTGCTAAATTTTGAGCTAATTCTTCTCGGTTTGTCTCTTGGCGATTATACAAAATTATCTCTGCACCATAACCACGAGTAGCAGTTTGTTTAACAACAGGTGCATCATCAGGCATGACAATAGTGGTGGGAATATTGAGTAATTGTCCAGCTAAAGCGATCGCTTGGGCATGATTTCCCGATGAATAGGTGAGAACGCCTGTTTGTTTTTCTGCTACCGATAGTTGCGCTAAAGCATTGTATGCCCCTCTAAATTTAAATGCCCCCGTGCGTTGAAAGTTTTCGCACTTAAAGAATACTTGGCTATTGGTGCGATCGTTAACGATTCTAGATGTTAGTACGGGTGTGCGGTGGGCAATCCCCAAAATTCGCTTTTGTGCTGCTTGCACGTCAGTTATAGCAACGGAATTAGGTTGTGGCATTGATGAGGTTATTAAATATTCTTGCTCTTGTTTATATAGATACAGTTTTTTAGATTTGCGTTTAATATGCTTGATTGAAGCATACTTGTTTCAGGTGGATAGCATCATTTATTGTCTGCATAGAAATAGCTACAGCAAATATTATATATTGCTGTAGCTAAATTTATAAAACTTAAATTAATTAATTCACATTCGCCATTTTTCTAGCATGAATAAAACATCTGAAAGTCGGCAAAAAAAAACTGCTTTAATTACAGGAGCGGCTAGTGGCATAGGCTATCAACTAACCCAGATTTTTGCTCGTCATAGTTATAATCTGGTGTTAGTAGATAAGAATGAACAAAAACTTACTGAAATTATAGATGAATTTCCCCAAAAATTTGGTATTTCCGTCAAAATTTTTGTTAAGGATTTATCTATCCCCACATCTCCAGAAGAAATTTTCACAGAATTACAGCAAGCATCTATCAAGATTGATGTGCTAGTTAACAATGCTGGCTTTGGTACTTATGGAGCATTTAACGAAACAGACCTCAGCATTGAACTGAAAATGCTACAGGTAAATATGGTCAGCTTGACTCATTTAACTAAATTGTTCCTCAAAGATATGGTTGAGCAAAATTATGGAAAAATATTAAATGTGGCCTCAGCAGCTGCTTTTCAACCAGGGCCTTTAATGGCAGTTTATTTTGCTACTAAAGCCTATGTATTATCATTTTCAGAAGCGATCGCTAATGAATTAGAGGGTACAGGTGTCAACGTGACTGTTCTTTGTCCAGGGCCAACAGCATCGGATTTCCAACAAAATGCTGCAATGGAAGATTCAAAGATTGCTAGCGTTAACAGAATGATGGATACGGAAACTGTCGCTAGGATTGGTTATCGAAGCTTAATGAAAAACAAAACTGTTGTTGTTCCTGGGATGAGAAATAAGATATTGAGTGAAAGCGTCAGATTTACGCCCAGAAATTTAGTCACAAAGGTTGTTAGAAGTATGCACGAACTTAAAAAAAATAGGTAGTTCGAGATTTTATACTCTTTTCAAGAAGACCCGACCAACGGATTTTTCGGATGAAAGAATCTGTTGATCGGGTTGAGCCTTTTGCAAAAAATCGGTTTGTTTATAGTCCAATATGGTTCAGTAGATAATTGGTCTTTTAAGACGCGATAAATCGCGTCTCTACAATCAGGTTTTGTTGCTCATTCTGAACTGTATTGGTTTATAGTCTATCTACTTTGAAAGTTCTGGTGTGAGGAGAATTTGGCTTTCATTAATGCGATCAAATGCAGGTGTAGACCAGCGATCGACTACTTTGCCCAGGACTGACATTTCTTGAACCAAACGGTCAAATTTCTCAGGGGTGAGAGATTGGGGGCCATCGGATAAAGCTTTTGCGGGATTGGGGTGAACTTCAATCATTAAGGCATCTGTACCAGCGGCGATCGCAGCCATTGCCATCGATGGAACATATTCAGACCTACCAGTACCATGACT
>CAXUOL010000310.1:0-7696 GCA_964252435.1 uncultured Nostoc sp. | reverse complement strand
GTTAAAGGAAACATTGATGTTCTTGTCATCCAAAAACGTTTTTGGGTACTTGTCATCGAGTCTAAAAGCAGTAAATTTGATGTAATGACAGCCCTACCTCAAGCACTCACTTATATGCTTGATTGTCCAAATCCTGCACAACCAAGTTTTGGTTTACTAATCAACGGTAGGGAATTTGTTTTTGTCAAATTGATTCAACAAGAACATCCTTGGTATGCACGTTCCGATGCGCTATCAATTGAACGCGATTCAGAACTACAGCAAGTACTTAGTATATTGAAGCACTTGGGAGAATTAATTGTAATTCGTAATTCGTAATTCGTAATTCGTAATGACGCTCGATGACTCGCTAACGCTGCGCTAACGTAATTTGTAATTTGTAATACTAAGACAAAGAATATCCTGTTGCTTTCTTAACATATTTTACGACTTTTTCATAAGATTCAGGATTACTCACAGGGTTAGTGCGTTTCATTCCTCAACTACAGAAATTCTGGATTGCAACTATTTAAACTTGAATAAGCGCTATGTAATGTCAGAAGATGCAGTAAAGATGTTTTTCTGACAAAAATCATAAAATGAGTACGTTATTCAGAACCAAAGCCAGTCCAATGGCTAAAGGCTTTAAGAATCAGCCAAGAGTCAAGCAAACTTTTACCGTAATGCTAATAAGAGCTAGCCATCGCTACGTACTCGTGGCATTGATACTCAGCTTGATAATTCTTACCTGTATTAACATCTTAAAATCTAACCAATCCTCAGTCACCGAGTCTCCTATTAACAGTAAAGTCCTGAAGATTTGGTCAGATAAAGGTTATACTTTGGAAGAGGATGAAGCACTCCAGAAGATTGTTAGTAACTGGGAACAACAAAGCGGCAACAAAATTAAACTTACTTTCTATACTAACGATGAGTTGCCACAAAAGACTCAAAGGGCACTTCAGGCAGGTAATTTGCCCGATCTCGTCATAAATAGCAGTGCTGAGAGGGAGCTGTATCCACGTCTTGCCTGGGAAGGTAAACTGGTAGATGTCTCTGATGTAATTGAGCCAGTCAAAAGTATTTATTCTGAAGGTGTGCTGGAAGCAGTTCGTTTATATAACAACGTTGATAAAAAGCAGAGTTACTATGCAGTCCCAATTAATCAATTAACAATTCACATCTTCTACTGGCGAGACTTGTTAGAGAAAATAGGTCGAACTCAAAGCGATATCCCTAAAGAATGGGATGCTTTCTGGGAGTTTTGGAAACAAGTGCAGGATGATTTGCGCGCACAGCAAAAACAGAATATTTACGGGTTAGGCTTTCCTTTCTCCACTGGATCTACAGATACCTACTACTTATTTGAGCAGATTTTAGAGGCATACAATGTCCAAATTTTAGACTCCAAGGGTCAACTTCTCCTCAACGATCCGAAGGTGCATCAAGGTATTGTTAAAAGCTTAGAGTGGTATGCGAAATTTTTCCAGCAAGGCTACGTACCACCAGACGCAGTAAACTGGTTAAATCCAGACAATAATCGCAGCTTGCTCAATCGTGGCGTGGTTATGACGCCTAATTCCTCGCTCTCGATTCCTGCTGCTGTCCGCCAAGATTCTGACACCTATCGTCACAAGCTTGGTATCCTAGAATTTCCGAACAAACCTAATGGTAAACCGATGCGCTTCTTAGTCTCGATTAATGAAATAGTTTTGTTTGCCGAGTCTAAAAACCAGAAGGTAGCCAAAGAGTTTCTCGCGTATTTAATTAAACCTGAGATAATAGGAAACTATCTCAAAACTACCGGAGGTCGGTATTTACCAGTAATGAAGCCTGTTTGGCAAGACCCTTTTTGGACAAATCCAGCAGATCCTCATCTTTCCACTGCAACTCAAACACTAACTAAAGATACTCGCCCATTTTATATTGTCCAAAACCCTGCTTACAGCCTAGTTTTAGAAGAGAATGTTTGGGGTAAGGCTCTGAATCGAATAGTTGTGAATAGCATATCTCCAGAAGAAGCAGCAGACACGGCAATTGAGCGGATAAAACAAATTTTTGATGAATGGCAGTGAACTATATGCAATTTTAGAATCAGCACCTTACTACTAAAGTTACAATTTTCTTCTTAGATAACTCTACAAAAAAGGCTAATTGAGTAAAAATTTCCCCAAACCATTTTTTAAGATTGGGAAGACAGTAAATCTGTTTTTCAACTTTATTGTTACCTTGTTCTGCTACACAATAATTTCAAGACAAAGAATATCCTGTTGCTTTCTTAACGTATTTCACAACTTTTTCATAAGATTCAGGATTACTCACAGGGTTAATGATAATAGGAATAGTGCCATCTGGCAACCAAAAAGTTATCCTACCGTTTGGTTCATGACAAAAGGAACTGATACAGTTGAGATTAATTACATATTCATTTTTTTCGTGAATTATTTTCACCCAGTGGGCACGATCTAATTCTAATCCTGTCACACATTCTAAATAATCGAGAATTTTTTGATAGTCTTCCAGGTTATTTTGCGGGTTAATTACTATGGGAATGGCACTATCGGGTAGCCAAAAAGTAACTCTGCCATTCAGTTCATAACAAAAAGCATGGACACGTTCAAAATTTACTACATATTCTTTCCTCTCGTAAAGGATTTTCACCCAGTACGCCACAACATCTCCTCAAGTCCGAAATTTACGAATGATGCACCCTGGATGTCCAAATCTACTGAAGCCTTAAGTTAATGTTGTTATGCACCAATTCAAAATCTAAAAAATTAATTTTGAATTACGAATTACGAATTACGAATTGTTATGACACCTCCAATGGTGTTGGTGTGCTAGATGTTGAAAGAGAAAGAGCGATCGCTGTTTGAATGAATCCTTTAAATAAGGGATGAGGTGTACTGGGGCGTGATTGAAATTCTGGATGAAATTGGCAAGCAAGAAAGAATGGGTGCTTGGGTAATTCCACAATTTCAACTAAACGTCCATTGGGAGAAGTACCACTAATTACATAGCCAGACTTTAACAACAAATCGCGGTAAGCATTGTTGAACTCATATCGATGTCGATGTCGTTCATAAATCACATCTTCTTGATAAAGCTTAAAAGCTAAAGTATCAGGGAGAACACGACAAGGGTATAGTCCTAAGCGCATTGTACCCCCTAAATCCACAACTTCCTGCTGTTCTGGCAATAAATTTATTACCGGATCGGTTGTGTAAGGGTCAAATTCGGCACTGTTAGCACCAGTTAATCCCCCTACGTGCCTGGCCCATTCAATCACGGAACATTGCATACCCAGGCATAAACCTAAGAAGGGAATTTGGCGATCGCGCGCGTATTTAATGGCGGCAATTTTACCATCGACTCCCCGAACCCCGAAACCTCCTGGTACAACTATGCCATCAACACCTTCAAGATAATTTTCGGCTGGTTCAGTTTCTAAATTTTCTGAGTTCACCCAACGCAGACGCAGTTTGCCATAAGTGGAGATTGCAGCATGGTTCAGCGCTTCCACTACAGATAAATAGGCATCACTTAACTGCACATATTTACCAACAATGGCAATTTCTACCTCATGCTTGGGACTATGTAACCGTTTTACCAGGGTTTGCCACTGCGTCAAATCTGGTTTACGTTGTTCCATTTGCAGCAAGTTCAGCACTTGTTCTGCCATTCCTTCCCGTTCTAGATTTAGCGGTACTTCATAGATACTTTTGGCATCTTGGGAAGTGATGACGCATTCTTCCGGCACATCGCAAAATCCCGACAATTTCTGCTTTAATCCTTTGGGTAAAGGGCGATCGCTCCGACAAACTAAAATATCTGGTTGAATACCAATGGATCTCAGTTCTTTAACTGAATGCTGTGTCGGCTTAGTTTTCATTTCACCCGCAGAGGCAATCCACGGCACCAGCGTGACGTGCATATACAGCACATTCTGCCGTCCCACCTCTTTACGGAACTGGCGAATTGCTTCTAAAAACGGCAGTGATTCAATATCTCCCACCGTCCCGCCGATTTCTGTAATTACTACAGAAGGGTTTGTACTTTTAGCAACTCGCAGAATCCGCTCTTTAATTTCATTGGTAATATGAGGAATTACCTGTACAGTCCCGCCATTGTAGTCTCCGCGCCGCTCTTTATTGATGACTGCTTGGTAAATTGAGCCAGTAGTCACACAATTTAAGCGCGACATCGATGTATCAGTAAAGCGTTCGTAATGCCCCAAGTCTAAATCTGTCTCTGCACCATCCTGGGTAACGAATACTTCCCCATGCTGAAAAGGACTCATTGTGCCAGGATCGATATTAATATAAGGGTCGAGTTTGAGAATCGACACCGAATATTCGCGCGACTTGAGCAAACGCCCTAGACTTGCTGCTACAATGCCCTTACCAATACTGGAAACTACGCCTCCAGTAACAAAGATAAACTTAGTCATAGTAGTTTGAATTTCTAACAACTTCTAAAAATACATCCCGTCATTGTGCCACAGTTATTGTGGTGTCATCTTCTGTGATTTGCTGTGAAAAAACTTCTAGGATTAGTAATATTAGGCTTTATTCTTTCCTCCTCCATAGCATTGGCACAGCCATCTCTTATAGTCATTTTTCCCCAGACAAACTACCAGACAAGTGCCCAAAAAATCTTCTTTCTAGGCACTGCACCACCAGATGGTCAGGTTTTGATCAATAGTAAGCCAATTACCCGCAGCAAAGCTGGTCATTTTTCCCCTAGTTTCCCCTTGCAGTTGGGGGAGAATCTTTTTACTGTGCGTCGCCAGAATCAAGAACTTAAGATTAAGGTGATCAGGCTTAACGCTAGCCCTGAGCTACCACAGGGGGTAGCCTTTGCGAAAGATTCCCTGACTCCCGCAGTTGATATTGCCAGATTACCAGGAGAAGTAATTTGTTTTGGCGCGATCGCACCCCCTAATGCTAATGTCTCTGTAACCCTGGCTAATCAAACTATTGCCCTTTTACCGCAACCTCAACAGGCACAACTACCAAGTAATTTGGCAGCTTTGACAGGGCAAAATCAGCCTCATGCCCAGTCTAGCGTAGGCAACTATCAAGGTTGCACCACAGTGGCAACAGCTGCCGATCTGGGAAAACCTCAATTTCAACTGACGCTTGACGGCAAGACGATAACTCAATCAGGATCTGGTAAGATTGAAATCCTCTCAAGAGCACAGTTGCCAGTTTCTGAGGTTACAGTAGAGTTAGGCGTTGCTCGTACTGGCCCTAGCACCGATAATTCTCGACTCACACCACTGCCCAAAGGCACACGCGCAACAGTTACAGGTAGGGAAGGTGAATGGTTGCGCCTAGATTATGGCGCTTGGATTAATAGTAAAGAAACCCGCATTCTACCTGGTGCAGTTCCGCCACAGACAATAATTCGCAGTGTCGGATACCGTCAACTCCCTAGTGCGACAGAGATAGTTTTCCCCTTGCAAGTTCCCGTACCCGTGAGCGTACAACAAAGTGAGCAAACTCTCGCTCTCACTCTCTACAATACCACTGCCCAAACAGACATAATTCGCCTGGATGACAACCCCCTAATTAATCGCCTAGACTGGCAACAGGAAGCTCCTGGACAAGTAAAATACACCTTTAACCTTAAAAAAGCTCAACAGTGGGGATACAAGCTGAGATACGACGGTACAACCCTGGTTTTGACTTTGCGTCATCCGCCGAAAATTGGGAACACAAGACGCAAGCCTTTAGCTAATTTCAAGATTGTACTCGATCCAGGGCATGGCGGTAAAGAAACTGGTGCCAGTGGCCCAACTGGATATTTAGAAAAAGATGTGAATTTGGTGGTATCTAAGTTGCTGCGCGACGAGTTGGTGAAGGAAGGAGCAACGGTAGTAATGACGCGGGAGGACGACAAGGAGGTTTCGCTAGTAGAACGTCAGGCAATTATCAGTCAAGAAGAACCTGCGATCGCTATTTCCATACATCACAATTCTCTACCCGATGATGGTGATGCCGAAAAAACCAAGGGGTTCGGCGCTTTTTGGTATCAACCCCAAGCGCATAACCTCGCAATGTTTTTACACAACTATGTAGTCAAAAAAATCGGTAGACCTTCTTATGGTGTGTTTTGGGATAACCTGGCGCTGACACGTCCGACTGCTGCACCATCAGTGTTACTGGAATTGGGTTTTATGAGTAATCCCGATGAATTTGAGCAGATAGTAAACCCAGAGGTACAGAAGAAAACGGCAAATGCGATCGCTCAGGGGATTACTGAGTGGTTTAGGAGTGTGCGGTAAATTTGGAGATACAATCACTGTTCCTCATTGTATTTGGCGGAGTGCGATCGGTCTTTGTTCAAGCTTTTTGACTTTTATAGTATTGCCAAACATAGCACCAAGTGCTATATAATAAGCAAAGGCAATGACCATAGCATGATAATCTACAAAACCCGATGGTTTGACCGTTGGGCACGCAAAGAAGGTTTAAACGACCTTAGCCTCTGCGCTGCTGTAAACGAAATGACAGCAGGACTTTACGAAGCTGATCTAGGAGGCGGACTGTTCAAAAAGCGGATTGCCCGCTCTGGACAAGGTAAGCGTGGTGGCTTTCGTACACTGGTGGCGACCAACAAGGGAGATTGCTGGTTTTTTGTTTTCGGCTTCCCGAAAAATGAGCGCAGTAACATTAACAAAAAAGAAGAAGAAGCATTAAAAAAGCTGGCATCGGTGCTGTTATCTTACACGCTAGAGGATCTCGAAAAGGCCAAGCTGGAAGATGAATTGATGGAGGTAATTTGCAATGGCGAAGAAGAAATCAGCGATTCTTGAAGCCGTTCACGAAACGGCTACAGGGTTGCACAAGGCTGGACTAATGGATCAAACTACATTGCGTGAATTCGACAGTCTGTGTTTGTCTGAGATTGAACCGCTAGAACCTAAGCAAATTAAGGAAATACGCGAATCATCTCATGTCAGCCAGGCAGTATTTGCTGCGATTTTAAATACAAGTCTATCAACGGTTCAAAAGTGGGAAATCGGTCAGAAGCGTCCCAGTGGCACTGCTCTTAAGCTATTGCACCTAGTTAAGAAACGGGGATTGAATAGCCTGATTGATTAAGGGGTCAACCCTGCGTACTTACTGGATGCGATGTCTGACGACAAGGCTAGCGCCAACGCTCTTTTTTAGCTAGTTCCTGCTCAATGTTGCGATCGGTTTTTGTTCAAGCTTTTTGACTTTTGTAATGTATGATCGTTTGTTAGCTTATGTATTGTTACTAGTGTTGACAGGAGTCGGTTCAAGTAAACTCTATGAAGCCAATTCGTTTTACGAAACACGCTTTATCGCAATGCATAGAGCGAGGTACAAATGAGCTAGAAGTAACTGAAGCAATTCTTAATGGCAATCAAAAGCAAGCCTTGCAAGGCAGACTTGAATATCGTTACGACTTTCAGTTTAATAGAGAATGGCAAGGGCGCTCCTATGCTATTAAACGAGTTTCGCCAATCATTGCCGAAAGCGAGACAGAGATTGTAGTGATTACTGTGTATACATTTTATTTTTGAGGAAAGTGACGCTATGAAAATTAGTTATGACCAGGAAACTGACTCACTTTATATTCGCCTAGTCGATGGATATCATGAATGTCGTACTTTCCGCTTAAACGATGAAATAGCACTAAATATTGGTGCGGGTGAAGTTTTAGTTGGTGTAGAAATTCTTGATGC
>CAXUOL010000309.1:0-7720 GCA_964252435.1 uncultured Nostoc sp. | reverse complement strand
TCCATTGCAAATCCTTTAATTTGTTTGTCAAAAGCGGGAAGTGCTTCACGGATGGCAGCGATCGCATAATCTGGTAAACTCTGACTCAAATCACCCAAATGTACCCCAGGTGTATAAGACGGTTTAACCGTGCCCAATGCTGTCGAGGGGCGATGGTTGAGAAAGTCTCCTACCAACTGCCCTGGAGCTTCATAAGTTCTACCGCCCAATTCAAATGCTCGTTCTTCCAAGCGCCGTTGAAAGTCAATTCCTGCCAAGGCGTTGCCTGGATAATCTTCGGGTGTGATGCCCACAACGATCGCACTATTGGCATTACGCTCATTACGAGAGTATTGACTCATCCCATTGGTGACAAGTCGCCCCGGTTCTGATGCGGCTGCAACCACCAAGCCTCCCGGACACATACAGAAACTATAGACGGAACGACCATTTTGACAGTGGTGAACCAGTTTGTAATCGGCAGCACCTAAAATCTTATGACCCGCCTGAGTGCCGAAACGACATTGGTCGATGAGAGTCTGGGGATGTTCGACTCGAAAACCGATAGAAAATGGTTTCGGCTCTATGTAAACTCCACGATTAAATAGCATTTGGAAAGTATCGCGGGCGCTATGACCTACTGCGAGAACTACATAATCGCTGGCGATATATTCCCCACTAGCGAGGGTAACTCCCCGCACCTGTCCATTTTCGATGTTAATATCTTCCACCCGACTTTGAAAGCGAATTTCACCGCCTAGGGATTCGATTTTAGCACGCATACTTTGGACGATTCCCACCAGTTTGAAAGTGCCGATGTGCGGTTTGTTGATATAGAGAATTTCCGGTGAGGCTCCTGCATTGACGAGTTCGGTTAGTACCTTGCGTCCATAATGCTGAGGATCTTTGACTTGACTGTAGAGTTTGCCATCGGAGAATGTACCCGCCCCACCTTCGCCAAACTGGGCATTAGATTCTGGGTTGAAGTCTGATTTTTTCTTCCAAAAACCAAAAGTATCAACGGTGCGATCGCGGACTTGTTTGCCACGTTCTAAAATGATGGGACGGAAGCCCATTTGCGCGAACATCAAACCTGCAAACAAGCCACAAGGCCCAGTACCAATCACGATGGGGCGAATCGTCAAATTGCTTGCTGCTTGTGCCACTGGGCGATAACTCATGTCTGGCGTAGCCATTACATGAGGATCTTTTTTCAGGCGCTTGAGCAGATGAGTTTCCTGAGTTGTTTCTACATCCAGAATATAAACAAGAGCGATCTCTCCTTTCTTACGGGCATCGTAGCTACGCTTGAAGATGGAATAGCCGATCAAATCTTCGTCCGTGATTTGCAGCTTTTTGAGGATGGCAGACTTTATCTCATCTTCAGGATGATCAAGCGGGAGCTTTACTTCAGTTAGTCGTAACATAGCGAGGAGAAATTCATACTGTCTATCAAAATATTAACAACAGAGGCAGAAGGCAGTATTCGTCCTGCCTTCTGCCAAAACCTTACATAAACACTGACTTTTCACGTCATGGAAAAACCCACGAAAAACCTAACCCCCCTCCCGACGTAGTTGCAATGAGTAATAATACGTAGCAAAAATTACCTCAGAGAAACAAGAAAAGTTTAGTTCAAATCAATACCTGTTAAGGTGTAGTTCCAGTGTATTGAGCAACTTGGGCAAATCCTTTTGAGAAACCTGACGTGTACCCGTCTCGACTGCATCAACCCAGGAAACACTTTTCCCCATCGTTGTAGCGAAAAATGCTCTAGACCAGCCTTTTGCTTTTCTCACTTCTCTGATGAGATTACCTGATAGAGGCTGGATATTGTTTGCACTTAGCTGATTCGAGTCCAGGGTCAAGCGTTCCTGTACTTCTGCTGGTAAATGAAAACGCCATCTAGAATTGAGTATTTGATTCCAGTAACCTATAGGTCTTTTAGCGCTTGTGCTGCTTGTTAACCAAGCTGGGCCTGTTTCCAGTTCTGCTTGCCATCCAGCTTCTTTGACAACTTTCAAGTCAGTTTCCAAATCATCAGCCATTTGCCGTCTAAGCTGTCTGTCTTGCTCTGCTGTTGACACTTTGTCTGCACCGTAAGCAATCTCCATCAGAGTCTTGCCCATTACACAATCCTGGAATTCCGGTTGGATTTGGAAGGTTAGCCAAACTAGCATTCTAGCCGCGCCAGCATTTTGTTTACCAATACTAAATAGTTTCTGTACGGTTTTCTTGGTAATAATTCCAGTGTGGTAGTGGTATTTAGATTTGTTGAGGAAGTATTTTGTCCATACTCCAGCTTGACCTATCACCTTTAAACCAACTAGCTTGTTATTGCCAGCTTTATCTGTTTCAAAATCTCGTATTATGCTGATGTCCCAAATCTTTAAATCAGCAACAGTAAAAGCTCCTACTTTCTCCTGTTTAGGCGATGCAATACAAGCTAGTACCTGAGCAGGTTGCCGTAACAAGTCGTACAAAATACTCAATTTTTCATGCTTGCATAAGTCCCTGCGTTTAACAAGCCCCGTGTATTCAAGTAGTTGCTTATCATCAATTACAAAATTGCCTGACCAAGGTTTATCTAGGCTAGCTACTAAGGCACAGTAAATCAGGTGAATAGCACAGGCTCTTGGATCAAATTGGTCTATAACAACTAAAGCTGCCTCTTCTGCCAGAGTTTCTGGTTGTGGAGTTTCGGGATTATCTGTTACATAATAAAAGATTTTTCCTTTTCCAGTTTCAGCTTCTTTTTCGTAGCTAAAAGTATTATTTACTTGACTTTTCCATGACAGATTCATTTTTTGAGATAAGACTTCAGCAACTCCATACAAAACTAGCGACAAGGCAGCAACATTAGTCTTACTATCAGGAAATAAAGAAGCTTTTTTGAATTGCCGAGGTTTTGCTGAATACTGGTAATTTAATAGTAAATTTCGCTCAGATTTATTAACTCTGTCTTCAAGAGGAATTTGCTTTGATAATTGAGTAGTTGGGTCTTTTAGAGATTCTTCATCAAGAGCAACATTAGTTTCCGTCAACTTTAAATATGAAAAAAGGTTTCTATTAAAAAATAGAATGACGGTTAAACGCCATCTATTTATAATATGTACAAAAATTAATTTGTTGGAACAGTACCTTCACCCAAACCCCTTAAGTCTCGCCCTGTGGGACTGTTATTATATCCTTGAAAGTCCCGGTATTGTTGTGCCTCCTCCTGTGGAACACGAATGCCCTCTTGTGGCGCTGTTACCCAGATAGGGCGACGTTGAGCATCTCGATAGTAAACACGCCCATTCTTAGAAAGGTAGTATTTCCCCTGCGCTCCTGTTCCTTGGGCATTCTTTCGCTGATTGTAGAGGTAGAAAAGTCCAGCGGCTCCTGCCAAGATTGCCACTTTCTGCCCTGTACTCAATCCCCTCCTAGCTTGGGGTTGATTTACGGGGGCGCGATTATTTAAATTTCTACTAACACTATCGTCAACTGGAGGTGGCGCAGCATTTCGGGAACCTCCGCCGCAGCTATTAAGCAGCGGGACTGTTAGCAATGTTGAAAGAAATACTGTTGTTGTCAGCGAAGCTAATCTATTTGTCTTGATCATACATTTTCTTTTCCTGCTAATTTAGCTGACGTGGTATAAGAGTCTACAGTTCTATACAATGCTCAAGTAAAAAGCCGAGTTTTACTTGACCGAAAGTTCAAATACACTGTATTCGCCACTATACTTTAGTTAGCTTAAAGTTTGTGATTCTTCTCTGCCTAGAATTTGTTTTTTAAGCAAGCGAATTTCTGTTGTAAATTCTTGCCGAGTGGAATCTTTTAGCAAATAGCGGAAAGTAAACCAAATTGTGTAACCAAGTCCAATTAATTGAAGAAATGGAGAAACTAGTGGAATATCATTTATTGCATTGAGTACCGCTAGAAAAATTCTTAGTGCCGTAACCGTTATCACAAGCAAAGCAAAGCTGATAATCAGTAACTTGTATTCTTGGTAGAATCTACCTATGTACTCAGGTATTTTTGCCAAAAATATAGAAATCTCTCTACCAATTGTTTGCCATTGTTCTTCATTTTCCGAGGCGGGTGGCAACATTGCCAGGTTTCCAGACTCTGAACCTTTAAGTGCTTTTATCTGGTTTTCGGAGGCAGTATCGACATACTGCTCTTGCTGTAATTCTGTATCCATAATTATCTCCTGATTTTCTGCAATGAGAGCAGTTTTAAAGTTTACACTTAGCCACAATTTATCAACTTATGCAGCGCTTGTTCCGCATCCCGATGATGAGTAAATACGCTTATAGCACGCTGATGTACACTTAAGTCCATTATTTATCCTTATTGCTCATTAGCAGCACAGGTAAATATTTGTTTGCAAATTTATTAGGACTTTAATAATATTTAAGCATTTTTAGATTTACTTATCATCAATCTTTTGGAATAAATTCTGTCTTCAACAAGAGTGATAGAGCAAGTATTACAACTTCAGTCAAGAAATCTTTAAAAATGTGAGGATATTTGATTTAAGTGTAAGGTATTAACAAACATATTAAACTAGCTAGGTTTGATGGTATGTATCGATTTAGCTAAATTTAGACTTGAAATTTACTGCTAGTAAGTAGTCACACAAATGCTAGAAACTAGTCACAAAAGTTATAATAATTTAGTTATAATCAATTTTAATTAAAGTAATACATTAATACTAAAAGCCTTATGTATTATCATACTTTGGGGTTATTAAACTATATTTAATTACTTCGATTGATGAAATATAAAGATGATTGAAGTCACTCCTCGGAGAGAAGATTTACCTAAACTAAATTGTGTAATTTCTAAAAAAGACACAGCAAGATTTTAAGGAATAAAAGAATGCCACTCCAGAAAATAAGTGAATTTGATAGAGACTACCATAATACTCTTGGTAAAGACATCAAAGGGATGGGTGTGTATGTTCAGGGAACTGATGAAAAGATTGGCACAGTAAGTGATGCTGTAGTAGATGACCAAGGAGCATTTCGCTATTTAATTCTTGACTTAGGGTTTTGGATTTTTGGTAAGAAAGTATTGCTACCAATAGGTAAATCGCGTATTGACTCTACAGCAGACCGAGTATATGTCGTTGGTATGACAAGAGAGCAAGCGGAAAATTTACCTGAATATCAAGAGCATACAGCACTTGACTACGACTATGAAGAACGGGTGCGCGGAGCATATCGCACACCGTCCGTAGAAAGTTCAGCACCTCTGGATGCAACATCTGCGGGTGCGGTAGCATCGACAGTAGGGCGCACTACTCCTAGTCCCGATCGCAACAACTACAGCTACGCACAAGAGCCAGATCTATATGATGTCAGCGCTCACGACGACCAAACCTTCAAACTCTACGAAGAAAGGCTAGTTGCTAATAAACAGCGCCGGAAAACTGGAGAAGTAGCGATTGGTAAGCATGTCGAAACTGAAACTGCAAGAGTTTCTGTTCCGGTAGAAAGAGAGCGAGTCGTGATTGAGCGAGTGACTCCTCAAGACGCAGGTAAAGTTGTGTCTGCTCAAACAGCTAACTTCCGTGAGGGCGAAGTAACACATATAGAACTCTATGAAGAAGTTGCAGATGTCCAAAAGGAAGCTTTTTTGCGCGAAGAAGTCAGAGTGCAAAAAGTTGTAGATAAAGAAACTGTTGAGGTTCAGGAAACCATTCGACGCGAAGAATTAGACGTTGACACTGATGGAACTCCAATAGTCAATAAAACTGACCGGGTTTAATCTACTTAAACTCAAAGGTCATTGTATTTGAGCTAATAGGAGCGGGTTTTCTACCTACTTCTACTCGAAATACTCTCACTAGATTGATATTGCAGAAGATTTGGGACTTTCTACCCACAATCCCAACCACATGAATGCAGATGACCTCAGCAAGGTGGCATCTTTCACATATCATAGCCATCCTGACATCTTCCATGAAGTGATGGCTGAACAACCAGCAATTCTTAAGTTTCTTAGTAATCCAATGGTCGGAGCAGCTTTAGGAGCGATCGCCTCTAAATGGTTTGGTCGTCATAAGTAAGCATTTCCAAACTTGATACACATAGTCCTTTGTCTGGACGCTACAAATATAAAGGAGACGATGATTATGACTCAGAATAAGCAACAAGCAGATAAGTATGACGAAAATACCGACCCCGATCAAGAGCAAACCGATGCTCAATCTTCAGGATCAGGCATTGGTGCTGGTATAGCTGGTGCGGCGATTGGTGGTATAGTTGGTGGTCGAGTTGGAGGTGTAGTTGGTGCTGTCGCGGGCCTGGTAGCAGGCGCTTTGGCTGGCAAGGGTACATCTGAAGCTGTTCATGATTCTGTTGAAGGTATAGTAGATGCAGCAAAGAGTATAGCTGAGACTGTTAACCACTCTGTAGAAGAGGTAACAGAAGTAGCCAAAGATACAGCACAAGCAGTGAAGCCATCTGTTGTTGATGTAGTAGAGGCAGTTAAGGAGACAGTTGAGGAAACCAAGCCATCTGTAGTTGATGCAATTAAAGGTGCAGCCCAAGAGGTCAAACCAGCTGTTAAAAATGTAGCGGACTCTGTTAAAGAGACAGTTGAGGAAGTCAAACCAGCTTTCAAAGATGCAGCAAAAGATACAGCGAATGCAGTAAAGGGTGCAGCCCAAGAGGTCAAACCAGCTGTTAAAAATGTAGCGGACTCTGTTAAAGAGACAGTTGAGGAAGTCAAACCAGCTTTCAAAGATGCAGCAAAAGATACAGCGAATGCAGTAAAGGGTGCATCCCAAGAGGTCAAATCAGCTAGTAATCAGGGCGTAGGATTAGATGAACGGCTGGTTGCAGATAATAAGCAGGTGAAAACTGAAGATGTTGGCATAAGGAAAAGTGCTGAAACTCACTCACCCCAATCACTCCCAATAGAGATTATTGATCGAACCACCTCTGTAAACACTGACACACTATGAGATGGTGATAAGTTAGACATTCCTTAAGGGGTGTTAGGGGACTTGCAAAAAATAAAGCATTCTCCCATAGATAATTAGGACTTACGCAAAAAGGCAGTGAAAGCGTTGATTTACCGTAGGGGCAATTCATGTAGACGCAAAGCGGCTTCCCGCAGGGTATTGCCCCTACATATTAGATAAAATGTGAGTCACTATTTTTATATTCTAACCTTCTGCCTCCTTCACACAAGGCTAACAGCCGCCTCTAACATTCGTATTGTCCCAAGTTCAGCATCTATTTCCACTTCCACACCGATTGGCAAAGTAAATTTATCCTTAATATGACCAATCATTGAACCATACCAAGCAGGAATACCTAAAGGAAGTATGTGTTGTTGTAATACTTGCATTAATGTAAATGACGGTTCATCTCCAAGACTACATTTAGTACATTGCCCAAAGATAAAGCCAGCAATTTGATTAAGTATTCCAGCAGTTTTTAACTGCGTCAGCATCCTATCTATACGATAAACATCTTCGCCAACTTCTTCCACAAACAGGATGCTTTTGTTCCAAGAAGGTAGGTAAGGTGAACCTACCATTGCTGATACAACTGACAAGTTTCCACCAACAAGTTTACCCCTTGCCTTTCCCGGTGCTATTATCTCCATCCGCACTTCGCTAGGGTTGAGATTTTGCATAGTCACCGCTTCAGCATCAAATAGGATGCGCTTGAAGTAATCGACTGTAAATTGATTCCAGGTAGACGTGGCAACTGGCCCATGAAAAGTAATCATTTGA
>CAXUOL010000308.1:0-7751 GCA_964252435.1 uncultured Nostoc sp. | reverse complement strand
TCTGATTCTCTAAGTACTTTTTTCTGAGCATGAGCTTTTAGTCCAAACTCCAGAAGTTAAACAATATTGACAAACGCCTGTCTGCTCATTAGCAAACAGGCGTGTCTTTGAGTACACAGTTTAGTTGAGATTCGGGTTATTAACTCTTAGCAGTAGAATCAACTGAGGGTTGAGACTGACTAACCGAATCTAACTTTGGTAAAAGCAGGAGATTTTTTGCTTTTACATTACTGTTGATTGTTGCTTGCAAAAATGGGGTATGGGAGATGGAATTGTTAGCCAATGTAAACAGTGGATTTGACAAAATCCCTGCGATGGAAGTGGCAATTAATGTTACTATCAACCCGACCTGTAAAGGTCTTAGCCCAGGCAAATCCCAACGCACTTGGGGATAATTCTTCACCACGTCGGACATTTCATGGGGTTCTTTGACTACCATCATCTTAACTACGCGAATGTAGTAGTAAATGGAGACGACGCTGGTGACTAAGCCCAACAAAACTAACCAATAAAGTCCTGCTTGCCAACCAGCCCAAAATAAGTAAATCTTGCCGAAAAACCCAGCTAATGGTGGAATACCACCCAAGGAAAGCAGGGAGATACTCAAGGCCAGTGTTAGGAGTGGGTCTTTTTGATATAAGCCAGAGTATTCGGCAATCTGGTCGGTTCCCGTGCGTAGTGAGAATAGGATGATGCAGGTAAAACCACACAGGTTCATGAACAGGTAAACCAGTAGGTAAAATATCATACTGGCATATCCTGCCTGTGTACTAGCAATCAAGCCAATCATTACAAACCCAGCTTGGGCAATGGATGAATAAGCTAGCATCCGTTTCATGCTGGTTTGAGCTAGGGCGACAACGTTACCCAAAATCATGCTGAGAACGGCTAGAGCAGTGAAGACAAACCTCCACTCGTCAGCAACAAGGGGGAAGGCTGTTGTTAGCAAGCGGATGGCTAGGGCAAACCCAGCTGCTTTGGAACCAACAGATAAAAAGGCGATAACTGGGGTGGGAGCGCCTTCGTAAACGTCTGGTGTCCACTGGTGAAAGGGTGCAGCGGAGATTTTGAAGCCAATTCCTGCGATCGCAAAAACTAGAGCAATCACTAAACCTAAAGATTGTCCCACTTTTGCTGTGGCAATGCCATTAGCGATCGCACTAAGTTCAGTTTGTCCTCCAGATAATCCATACAGCAGGGATACACCGTACAAAAATATTGCCGTACTGGAAGCTCCAATTAACAAGTATTTCAGCGCCGCTTCATTAGAGCGGGGGTCACGCTTGGTATAACCTGTTAACAAATAAGAGGAAATACTCAGGGTTTCTAGTGAGATGAAAATCATCACAAACTCAGTAGCCCCGGATAAAAACATCCCTCCTAAAGTAGCACTCAGCAAAATAGCGATGAATTCGGCTAAAGCGGTGCCGCTCTGCTCAACGTAGCGAATTGACATCAGTATAGTCGCGATCGCAGACAAGGCAATAATCCCGCGAAAGACGATACTCAGGTCGTCACTATTAAAGCTACCGGTAAAACCGATGGGATTGGGAGAGTCCCATTGAAAATATAGGGCGACTATCGAAGCAAATAAACCTGCGATCGCTAGATATCCAATCCAGCGTGCAGATGTACGCCCCAAAATCAAATCAACAATCAAAACCCCCAAGAGGGTGAGAATAACAATCCCCTCTGGCAAAATCGTTCCAGCGTTTAGCTGGGATGCAATATTAGCAAAATCCATGAGATGTATAGGTTTTGGGGATTAGACATTAAGGCTAACTCTACGTTCACTCTAGCAAGTTTTCTAATCCCCGGACTAGCTCTTTTAACAAGAGCTTAACAGCTTGGATGCAGATACGCATAATTCGTAATTCGTAATTCGTAATTCGTAATTAAAAATAATACAAGTTCTCACTGATTGTAATTAATACCAATTCTATTTGAAGATGCGCCAAACTATATGAGGAACGAACCGCAAAAGGCGCATTCACGCAGCGTCTCGTAAGAGTTGGACACAAAGAAAGAAAATTTGGCGCAGCCTCACAAAGAAATGGCATAAGAATTATTTACGAAAATAATTATGCTGCAACCAGTGCGATCGCGAACAGGTGCCGTAGGCATCGCCACGTACAAAAAGCTCATAAAATTAATCAGGGCACAGCATTGCTGTGCCCCTACAATATTCATAACTCCTAAATTTATTAAAAATCGACTGCTGGCAGTTTGCCTTGTAGCGACTGAAATTTAGACTGAACACAGTTGGCACAATTGCAATTAACTTGATCAATTATCGGATTAGATGTTTGAATCAAGTTTGGTGTTGCCAGATCGATAATTTGTTGTGTAGATACTACCGTCATAATTTGGGTAGCGTAAGCAGATTTTAGGCTGGATGCATCTGCTGGATTGACTATCAGCATCATAGATACCAGAAATGCGGGACAGGCAAGTAAAATTAGTTTGACAATATTCATAATTTACACAAATATACCTTTGCTGATATAGCATAGCCAATAAATTGCCGAGGTTCAACTTTAATTAGTGAATATTGCTTAACTACGCCCAAATCCCTGACCTCGCAAAACCTTTGACCAAATAACTAATTCGCCCTGCTCACCCCCTGCGGCTAATAACTTACCTTGGGGATGCCAAGCTAGGCTAGAAAATCCTCCTGAGATACCTGTGATAATTTGGGATACTTCTTTGGCTTTGTTCCACAAACACAACCAGCCGTCAGCAGCAGCAGAAGCGAGCAGGAAGCTTTTAGGTGCAAAAGCGATCGCATTAATCACACCCACATGATTTGTTAAAACTCGCGCTTCCCAACCTAAAGAATCATCCTCTAGCTTTTCCCACACCACAATACCTTCAACGCTAGAAGATGCCAATATTGGCGCACCCACTTTGGTAGTAGCTTCTGACCATGCCAATTGGCGAATTTTACCAGGGAAGCCGCGCATTACCCAAGGATCGGGGTTGTTCCATTCCAAAACGGTGACACTACGATCCATGTTGCCAGAAGCCAGGAATTTGCCATCGGGCGACCAAGCCATAGCTAAACTGACAGTAGTCATATCTAAGCTGTATGGTTCTTCATCCCAGTTTTGACTATGCCAAATCTTCATTCCCTTGTAACCACCAACGGCCAAATACTGCCCATCAATGCGCCAATCTATACCCAATACTGAAGAGTTGTCGAAATTCAGCGTCACGACAATTTCACGAGTATCTGCATCCCAGACTTGGACGTAACGCCCCAAACTAAAAGCCAGTTGGTTACTGGTGTAATTCCAAGCTAGTTTGTCAACCCATGCGGGGGCATTTTCCAGCGTGGCGATTAATTCAGTATCACACCAAATTTTTACTTGTCCATCTTGTCCGCCAACAGCTAAAAATTTGCCATCTGGCGAAAAGGCGAGACAGTCTACCGATTTACCATTACCAGTTTGTAAGGTTGTGAGTTCGCCATCATTCCATAGAACTACTTCCCCGGCAGCGGAAGTTGCTCCTAAAGTTTTACCTTGTGGCGACCAAGCGATCGCAGTTACATAATCTGAAAGTGTCCCCGAATAGTGTTGTTCAAATTCCTTAGATTTGGTTGTGGAGTTCATAGTTATGTGGAGGAGTTAGGAGTTAGGAGTTAGGAGTTAGGAGTTAGGAGTTAGGAGTTTGGAGTTTGGAGTTAACGCCATGTGCGACTTTATCTCAAACCTAACCCCCAACCCCTTCCCTACATTCGCGTAGGGGCACGAAGTGCGGGAAGGGGAGAAATAATCAAAGCCTATCCCCAAAACAGAGAGAGGTTTGGAGAGGGGTTCCAAAAACTAAGTCGCACATTGCGTAAGTTAGGAATTTTTAACTCATAACTCATCACTCCTAACTCCTAACTTTTTATTTACGCTAAACAAGCAAGAAAATCTTGCTTGAGTTGGGCTGTATCAAGATTGCGACCGATAAAAACTAGTTCGTTTTTGGGGGTTTCGCTGGGTTTCCAGGGGCGATCAGGTTTGCCATCGAAAATCATGTGTACTCCTTGGAATACAAATCGATTATCTTCTCCAGCAATATTTAAAATGCCTTTCATCCGAAAAATATCTGGACCTTGGGTACGCAGTAACTCGGAAAGCCAAGCATTTAATTTTTCTCCATCGACTGCACCTGCTTCTACTAAAGCCACAGAAAAGACAGTTTCATCGTGTACATGAGCATCTTCGCCTAAGAAATCTGGATCAATTTCTAATGCGCGGTCTAAATCAAAGGCTTTTACACCTAATAAAGCATCCATTCCTAGTTCAGAATTGCGGGTACGGTAGATTTTTGCGATCGCATTCATCGCCCGAATCCGTTTTTCTAATTCATCCAACTCTTCTGGCGCTACCAAATCTGTTTTATTAAGTAAAATTACATCGGCAAAGGCAATCTGTTCTTGGGCTTCGTCTGCATCCCAGTGCTGCGAGATATGCTTGGCATCTACAACTGTCACCACCGCATCTAAAGACAGTTGACTTTGTAAATCTTCATCGACAAAAAATGTTTGAATCACTGGTGCAGGATCGGCTAATCCAGTTGTTTCAATTACTAAATGGTCAAATTTATCGCGCCGCTTCATCAAATTGCCAATGATGCGAATTAAATCGCCGCGCACTGTACAACAGATACAGCCATTGTTCATTTCAAATATTTCTTCATCTGTATCGATAATCAATTGATTATCAATACCCACTTCCCCAAATTCATTGACAATCACAGCAACTTTTTTGCCGTGTTCGTAGGTGAGGATGTGATTGAGTAGAGTCGTTTTACCTGCTCCCAAATAGCCTGTAAGAACAGTAACGGGAACTGAATTGTTGATTACGTCAGCCACCATACTCTAAATTCCTCTTGTCTCACCTTATGGATAATCATTATCGCCTATGATAAATCTTTTTATATTTTTGTGCGAACTTGCTGTTATTTTGGGTTTCAGCAAAATCATCACATAATTTAATCAAAAAACATTTTATTTTGATGCATCTGTAATAAGTAATAAATATTCATAAGTTGGCGTACCCTGGTAGGAATATTGCATATAAGCTGACCCACCCTGCGGGAAGTCACAGGTTAGTACCTTGACAATGCCACATAAACAGTGATAATCATTATCAATAATAAAAAATTTAATCTTTCACCTTGCTGCAAAATAAATCTTTGCGTCTTGGTGCGAGGATTTAATTTTCTGGGGAGAACAAAAAATCTTGAACTGCTTCTAAAACAACTGCTGGGTATTCTTCATGTAGTCCCAGAGAACCAGGAACAACAACGCTTCTCACCCCTGATAAGGCTACCAAAGCGTTCATTTCTTCTCGTGATTTTGGGGGGCTGGATTCTCCAATTACTACCATGAGCGGTAGGGTTAAAGACTGCACAAGTTCCAAAAAAGCAGATTGTTCGCGTACAGCATCAAGATTACCAGTTACAAAGGCAGCAGATGCAAATCGCGCTCCTGGTTGTTGAGTTGTGTGCCATTTCTTTTCAATGAAACTGGGTGTAATTTTAGCCGCGTCAGTAAAGACATGACGCCGATACATAAAACTTAAGAAAGATTGGGTAGTGTTGAGTTTGTAGAGAGCTTGACCAAGTATAGGCGATCGCACTAATTCTCTCACCATGCCAGCAACTTGCTGACTTGCTCCCATTGTCGGCAAAGGACCACGCCAAGTAGGGCCTAGCAATACAATCCGTGAAAAAGTAGCAGGTTGTTTCACAGCTAATTGTAAAACGTAACTAGCAGCATGACCTGCTGCTACCACAGTAATGGGAGTATTAAAAATAGCTTTGACAAAATCTTCCAGAAATTGCTGATATATTTCTGGTCGATAATTCAAACTAGGGCGAGAAGATTGTCCAAATCCAGGCCAGTCTATAGCTACAACTTGAAAATCGGGAGCTAGTAACTTAGCAAGTTCGCCCATTTCCAAACGCGTTGAAACACTGCTGAAAGCTGGTAGTAGCAATAGCGGTGAACCCTTACCGAGGGTTTCATAAACAACGCGCAATTGTTGATTTTTCCAGTTCCAGAGATATTCTTGAACTACTCCACCAAAGCCAATAGCAGCAGAGGTAGACAATAAATTTGTTGACATTAGACTAAATTTATTATTAAGAGTGAGGAGTGAGGAGTGAGGAGTGAGGAGTGAGGAGTGAGGAGTTAGGAGTTAGGAGTTAGGAGTTAGGAGTTCAAAACTCATCACTCTTAACTTTTGAGATTTATCTGGACTTATCTGTTTAGCTAGGCAAATCTAACTTAGATTCCAATGCCTTTTTTTGCATGGTTTTAAAAATGTTGTAAAATCCATTGGCACGGGAAGGTGTCAGGCTAACATTTAAACCTGTTTCTTGAATAAAATCTGGAGTAAGTTGCACAATCTCAGTTGGCGTTAGTCCATGTAATCCCTCTACCAGAAGCCCTACTAATCCTTTGGTTAACTGGGAATCGGAATCGCCCTGAAATACAACTTTACCATCATCCAAGGCTGCGGTGATATAAACTTGAGACACGCAACCAGGAACTTTATTTTCGGGTAATTTATCAGCTTCTGGGAACTCATTGAGCTTCTGAGCATACCAGATTAGCTGTTCGTAGCGTCGCT
Organism: uncultured Nostoc sp.; assembly: GCA_964252435.1. Classification (GTDB taxonomy): domain Bacteria; phylum Cyanobacteriota; class Cyanobacteriia; order Cyanobacteriales; family Nostocaceae; genus Nostoc. The sequence goes on along the minus strand of CAXUOL010000308.1, from coordinate 1,119 downwards.
TCGGTTCGGAAGCGCGTTGAAAGCGCTGGACAATTTTAGCGAGCGCAGGTGGCAAAGAATCTAGAGTTGAGGACATAAACAGAAGCTGAAAACGATCGGTATCTCCTTGAGTGTAGATTATCTTTAGAGCGATGCCTACGGCGGGCTACGCCTACGCGCCTCCGGTTCGCTTGGCATTATCAAGCTTGCCATTACTGACTATAATTTATCTAATCCAGATAATTACTGCGATCGCATTGATAAAGATCAGGTTTTTTTATGTGTGTAATCAGGGAGTAATGAGCAATCGAACAGAAAGTTACGCTAAGGCTGTAACCCTTACTGGATAAGCATTATATCAATCAATATTTTTGGTAATTCTCAATGTACCAATTAAGCTATTATAAGCACTGCTGCAATTTTTTGTTTTCACGCTGTCTGCCATGATTTTTTTATAGAACAAATCATGCCAGACTAGTATTTTAAAAAATATTTGTAACTAAGAAGCGTTGCATTAGACGAGACTTAGTATCCCAGTGGAACCTAAGACAAAAGCATAATTTCCAGGAGCGTTGACGGTAGTTTTATTTAGTTGAATACCAGCTGTGTTCAAATCTCCATCAAACCTAACATCAGCTATTTTTGCTTGGTTTGTAAAGACTATTGAATTGTGCGATCGCCCTCTAACACGGTATCACTACTCATTTGACCCCAATCACAAAAACTTAATTTTATTTTTTTTTATAAGCAAGCTTTAACAATAAGTCTACAGAAACTATAGTTGCATCAATATATACTTTTTTATTACGCAAGTATGATAAATTCGTGAAACTTATGTGTCGTTTGATTTGATTAAAATCCAGATAGATTTTATGGAGATTGGGCGGTTTGCACGCTCCTAGCTGCTAACTCTTAGGTACGACTTGGTGTGACTAGTGGCGATGCGATACCTACAGTGGGCTGCGCCTACGTACTTACAAAATTAGCTGCAAGTTCATTAAACTAAGCAGCTAGATAATTATCAACAATTAAAAATTAAAAATCAAAAAAAATTCTGATTTTTAATTTTTAATTTCTCTCCCTTGAGGATTAATTCGTAGTTTGTGCAGCTAGCATCTGCTTCAGCTTTTCTAATTCCGA
>CAXUOL010000307.1:0-7771 GCA_964252435.1 uncultured Nostoc sp. | reverse complement strand
CGGAAGACCCAGAGTTTGAAACCTTCTATACCAAAAACATTTTGCTGAATGAGGGTATCCGCGCTTGGATGGCTCCTCAAGATCAACCCCACGAACAATTTGTATTCCCTGAAGAAGTTCTACCTCGCGGTAACGCTCTCTAAGAATTCAAATTTGACCATGAACGGAATTAGGGTTGTGATTGGCGAAAATTGACACACCCAGATAAAATAATCTCCTTGTAATCAGCCAATAAAGTGTCAATTTTCACTATTCTCCAGTAATCTCCCACTTTTTGATGGGAGATTTTTTCTATATATGGTTAATATCTCTAAATTTATATGTTATGTTAGTTAAAGGTTATGAACCCAGAGTCAATCCTCTGCCCTTTTGAAACTAAGACCGCTTAGGCAATAAGGAGGTGATGCCCATGATAGAAAGTAGTAAATGCATGGGTCATCAGGTTGCAGTTAGCCGGCTGTGTGCCGGAGCTGTTCTCTAAAAGTTAGCCTTAGTTATCTTTGAGATACTAAGTTAGCTCAAGTAGCTAGGCAAGCTCGGAGTTCCTTCCGGCAGTCTGGTTGCAACCTGAAGACCCGCTACACCGCCCTGACTTAGATCACCCGATCTAATTCAGGGCGGATAGTTTTTTATAGGTGATTTTTGTTTTATCAATAGTTATTTTAAAAGATAGATAGCGATGGCTGTCGCGAATAAAGCCAACCTATTTAAGTTTTCTTAAAAGTAGGAATTTCTTGAGATGGCACAACTACTCACCGAAGCGGAAATTCAAGAACAGGCAAAGGTTCTGTCAGATTGGACTGTTCAAGACTCCAAGTTGCAGATTACCCGCACATTCAAAGATTTTATTGAAGCAATTGAGTTTGTCAATAAGCTGGTTGAACCGGCTGAGTCAGCTGGACATCATCCAGATATAGAGATTTCCTACAATAAAGTGAAGATTACACTTACAACACACGATGCAGGCGGATTGACGCAGCCAGACTTCGATCTAGCACAGGTGATTTCCCAGATTAACTAAGTGATTTCTTCTAACATCTTGCACCAGACGATAGGAAGTCACCGCAATATACGGTTTATATAGCCAAGCCAGTGTGTTCTAACTGGCGTGAGATTTATACAGGGGTAAGTGGAAGAAGCGATTTTTGATGGCAAACTGCTAAGTGTCTAAAGCTTTCAGCAATTTAGCCTGCGTAGAGAGCAAATGACCCAAACCCTACTCCCTGCTTAGATATTTAGATAAGTATGTGTGACAGTTATTAAGGCGATCGCTCCAATCTTGCCATCTAGATCGAATGTTTTATAATGTTATGATATAAAGATATGTTTTTGCATAAGTTAATCACATAAGTTTTTAACCCAAAGTTAATCGTTTATTAGCTTTGCAAAAACTAAAATTGTAGTAGTGGCAACTATATCTCATCCACAGGTTTCAATGAGATGTCGCATTTTTGAGAATTAGGTGCAACGAAACCAATTATCTAAACAAGGTGTGAGGAGTAAAGTTAAGATGTCTAATCTCTTGTGGAAATCCTTAGTGGTTAGTCCAGCAGTTTTGGGAGCAACGTTGTTAGTTTCGACCGCAGCAATGGCGGCCCCAAACCCAACCACAGAAGTATCATCAGCCAAACAATTAGGTGTAACCGAAGTTGCCCAACAGCCAGAAGTATTGGCTCAAGCAACCATAGATCAAGTTAACCGCTACAGTAACGAAGGTAATCAAAATAACTCTCAGTCTCAAGTAACATCGGTTTCTCAATTTTCCGATGTACAACCTACTGACTGGGCATTCCAAGCATTGCAGTCCTTGGTTGAGCGCTATGGTTGTATTGCAGGTTATCCGAATTCCACATATCGCGGTAATCGTGCTTTGACCCGTTATGAATTTGCCGCTGGTTTAAATGCTTGTTTAGATCGAGTTAACGAATTGATTGCCACAGCAACAGCTGACTTGGTGACTAAACAAGATTTGGCTACCTTGCAACGGTTGCAAGAAGAATTTTCCGCCGAATTGGCAACCCTACGTGGTCGCGTAGATTCTTTAGAAGCGCGAACTGCTGAATTGGAAGCGAATCAGTTCTCCACTACCACAAAACTAGTTGGTGAAGCCGTTTTTGCCGTTAGTGATATCTTTGGGGGTAACACTGGTGACAACAACAATACTGTCTTCCAAGATCGGGTACGTTTAGACTTGCAAACCAGCTTCACTGGTAAAGACGTTTTACATACCCGTCTCGCAGCGGGTAATTCAACAGCCTTTACACAATTTGACGACGCTAATAATCCAATCGGTACTGCTGAAGGCACACAAACATATCAAGTTGGCATAGGCAATGGTAACAACAGTGTCAGAGTAGACCGCTTGACTTATGAAGTTCCCATAGGCCCAGCCCAAGTTTACCTGGCAGCTAGTGGCGGACGGCATAGCCAGTATGCTGCTGTCAATAATCCTTACTTTTTTGACAACACTGATGACGGCGGTAATGGTGCTTTATCCACCTTTGCTTCTGAAAGCCCCATCTATCGGATTGGTGGTGGTGCAGGTATAGCGCTCAATCTACCTCTTGGTAAAGGTGGTGGCATCCTGGGAAATAGCTCAATCACTGCGGGTTACTTAGCATCCCAAGCTAATAATCCTGGTCTTAGTCAAGGTCTGACCAACGGCGACTATGCCGCTTTAGGACAGTTGAACTTTAGTGTAGGCGATCGCTTGGCTTTAGCTGCTACCTACGTCCACGGATATAGCGCCAGTGGTGCTTTATTCGACTCTGGTACAGACGGAGCAACCGGAGCTTTTAATGTAGGTACTCAACAAGCTAACTTTTTAGGTAATGCAGCAGGTCTTGCAACTGCTACAGCAACCCCTTCTAGCAGCAACTCCTACGGTGTGTCGGCTGCGTTTAGACCCAGCGACAAACTATCCATTAGTGGCTTCGTCTCTTACCATGACGTCACAGGTGTCGGTGCAGGTGACGATTATGAAGCTTGGAGCTACGGTGTAGGGGTAGCCTTACCTGATTTCGGTAAAAAGGGTAACGTTTTAGGTGTTTTTGCTGGTGCAGAACCCTATTCCTTTAACCGCCCAGGTTTTGGCGGCAATAATGATATACCCTATCACTTTGAAGGCTTCTACAAGTATCGTGTATCGGATAACATCTCTGTAACCCCTGGTGTAATCTGGTTAACCTCTCCTGGTCAAAACAGTGATAACGATGATGCTATTATCGGTACGCTCAGAACTACTTTCACCTTCTAGAGTGTCGATTATCCACTGAAAATTTTGAACTCTATTTCTCCCCGCCATCAGGCGGGGCTTTTTGTTTTCAGTAATAATGGATAAACCCCAGTAGTTAACCGGAGTATACTATAAAAGTTAGGAGTTATGAGTTATGGCGGGTTTTAGATGAATAGACCAGAGTAATGCCTACTTTAGGCTAATGCGCCTATATATTGCACCTACCAATTTGAGATTTAAGGAAAAATCTCAAATCCAAATTGAATGACTCCTAACTCCTAATATCTAAACCCTAATTTATTGCTGCTTGTGGAACTATCCTGTAAATCGGAATACGCAATTCTCGCCTTATTAGAGATGGCTGCTCATTACGAAAGCGGCGAACCGCTGCAAATTCGACAAATTGCAGCACAACAAAACATACCCGATCGCTATCTGGAACAGCTACTAGCAACCTTGAGGCGTGGCGGTATAGTTAAAAGTCAGCGTGGGTCAAAAGGTGGCTATCTATTAACGCGAGAACCCCGAAAAATCATCCTTTTTGAGATTTTGGAATGTTTAGAAGGCTTAGAGGTGCGGGCTGGTGAAGAAAACGTTAATTCCAAAAGCATAGACAGTTCAGTTATAGAAGAAATTTGGCAAGAAGCAAGTCGCGCGGCAAATTCCGTCTTGCAAAAATATACGCTCCAGGATCTTTGTGAAAAACGAGATTCGCGGCGGCAGTTAGATATCATGTACTACATTTAGTCAAGAGTCATTTGTCATTAGTCATTTGTCATTTGTTGATGACTAATGACTAATGACAAATAATTAATAATTAAGGACTAATTTATGCGAATAGCTCGTAACATTACAGAACTGGTTGGTCGTACCCCTCTAGTACAGTTGAACCGTATTCCTCAAACAGAAGGATGTGTTGCAGAAATTGTGGTGAAACTGGAAAGTATGAACCCATCGGCATCAGTCAAAGACCGGATTGGGGTAAGTATGATTAACGCTGCTGAAGAGGAGGGGCTAATTACTCCTCTTAAGACAGTATTGGTCGAACCTACTTCTGGAAACACCGGAATTGCCCTAGCAATGGCAGCAGCAGCTAAGGGTTATCGATTAATTTTGACAATGCCAGAGACGATGAGTGGAGAGCGTCGGGCAATGTTGCGAGCTTATGGAGCAGAACTAGAACTAACACCAGGAATGGAAGGCATGAGTGGGGCAATTCAACGAGCGCAGCAGATAGTTAATACTAGACCAAATACCTATATGTTGCAGCAGTTCCGCAATCCAGCTAATCCAAAAGTACATCGGGAAACTACAGCAGAAGAAATCTGGGAAGATACCGATGGACAAGTCGATATAATTGTGGCAGGAGTGGGTACAGGTGGTACGATCGCTGGTGTAGCAGAAGTGATTAAAGCACGCAAGCCTAACGCTAAGGCGATCGCAGTTGAACCAGCCAATAGCCCAGTTTTATCTGGAGGACGACCAGGTCCCCACAAAATCCAGGGAATTGGTGCTGGATTTATTCCGCAAGTATTAAACATAAAATTGATTGATGAAGTGATTACCGTCACCGATGAAGAAGCGATCGCCTACAGTCGGCGTTTGGCAAAAGAAGAAGGGCTACTATCTGGTATTTCCAGTGGAGCCGCTTTATGTGCAGCAATTCGCGTCGCTCAACGTCAAGAAAATCAGGGACGTTTAATTGTAATGATTCAGCCCAGTTTTGGTGAGAGGTATTTGAGTACACCGTTGTTCCAAGACCTGGAGGCAAGATTGGCCGCTAGCGTCAGTTAACGATACATTGAATTAATGGTCAATTCTAAGCACGTTTCTAACCATTACGAAACTCTCAAAGTTAGTCCAAGTGCCAGCCTTGCGGAGATTAAGCAAGCTTATCGCCGCTTGGTTAAGTTGTTTCATCCTGACAGTAATCAGGAAACAGCCGATCGCGAGCAAATTATTCGCATCAATGCAGCTTATGAGGTTTTAGGCGACAACCAAAATCGCCGCAATTATGACCAAGAACTGCAAAATGGCTCCCAAAAATTAAATAGCGATCGCCAACAGCGTACAGCATCAGCCCAACAGCATTACCAGACAAGACGAAAAACTGGACGGGATGTTGACGAGCAAGTTGAAGAATGGCTGCGCCAAGTTTACCAACCAGTAAATCGCTTGCTTTGTACGATTCTTTATTCGTTAGAAGAACAAATGGAGCAATTAGCTGCCGATCCCTTTGATGATGAGTTGTTAGATGAATTTCAGGAATACTTAAAAACCTGTCGAGATGACCTCAAGCAGGCACAAATTACTTTTCGCTCTCTGCCAAATCCCCCTAGTCTAGCAAGAACAGCGGCTCACCTTTACTACAGCCTCGATCAAGTAGCAGATGGACTAGATGAATTAGGTTATTTTCCTTTGAACTACGATGAGCGTTATTTACACACAGGTCATGAACTATTCCGCATAGCTACGAGATTGCACTGTGAAGCACAAGTTTCAGTTAATCAATAGTTTAGGAAGCTGTATTTCTTGCCTCTGGTGATGTGAGAAAATATACAATCGCTGCATCACCTAAACCTTGTGTAGCGATCGCACCAGCACCAGCAGCCAGCACAGTACCGAAACCAGGTACAAATTTTAAAGCAATATCAGCAATACCAATCATGCCAGCATTTACTCCAACACCTATTCCTGCATTTACAAGAAAATCATTGACAGTTTGCTCTGAGAATTCCCGTCCACTGAGCCAACCAATATACATAACCATAAAAGTTTGAATAGTACCCACTACTGGTATTGCTGCACCTGGAATGGGATTGGCAGAAACAAAACCACACAAAGCAGTACAAGTTGTAACAACTATCCTAGCAACATGGAGTTGAAATTTTGTAATATGCGCCATCCGTGATAAAGAGCCGCGTATCTCCTTCGGTGTATACTGAATCATTGTTTCCACTAATTCAGTAATCTTCCACCTATAATCTTCATCTGGGAGAATCAAGCCATTTTTCCCATCTTCGTATTCAGCGTATGCAACAGTAGGAATAACATCTTTTACAGATTCGCTTAATCCTTTTCTTGCACTTAAAAAAGCCAAAAAACTTTTAACTTGCTCTTGAACATTGCGATTTTTCCTTTCATTGTCAGTTGGTAGAGGAACTCTTGGAGGTGCTAATTCATCACACTTTGTCAAAACTCCAATCACAGGTATATCTCGCTGGTATAATTCCTTGATTTCTCTAACGATTAATTCACACTCATCAAGGTCGTGGTGAGCAGCAGAATGAACTTCTGTTGCTTTGCACACAAAGAGAATGACATCTGGGCAATCTTTTTTCACAGCTTGCATGATGCTTTCATAAGGTGTTTTAGCTGAATCATATTGCTTTGGTGGTTGAGACTCCTGTAAACCTCTCGTGTCTAGAAGATGGAGTAAATCACTACCATTGTGATAATAACGCTTCCATTCAGCCTTGCCTTGCTGTGGTTCTCTATCATTGACCTCTGTAACCCTTAAACCACAAATTGCATTAATTAGGGATGATTTACCAGATCTAGAACGACCGATTACCATAACTCGTGGTGGACGTAACCCTTGGAGAACAGAACGCAAGTTGTCTAATTTTTCGTGCAACTCGCTTTTGAGTGGTAAAAAGCTAGGAAGTGAGTTTACAATCTTTAGCAGTTCTGTTGCGAGAAATTCATTACGGCTCAATGCTTCGTTATTATCTTGAAAATCAGTCATATTTCAATCTCTAAGTCTGACGGTGATAAATGGATATAGATATTATTCCATCACCACTGATAAAGAAATTAGCTTATGCTGTAAACAGAAAAAGATTAAGAAATTTTAAATTCTGCTCATAGTGTACTCATGCAATGTATTGTTAACCGCCGCGCCCAGTTTTCGGCAAGTCATCGCTATTGGTTGCCAGAATTGAGTGAAGCCGAGAATATTGAGAAATTTGGTGCTGGTACTAGATTTCCGGGACACGGACATAACTATGTCTTATTTATCTCCCTAGCTGGAGAATTGGATGAATATGGCATGGTACTGAACTTGTCTGATGTGAAACACGTAATTAAACGGGAAGTTACCAGTCAATTGGACTTCTCTTATCTCAATGATGTGTGGGCAGAATTTCAACAAACTCTGCCTACCACTGAGAATATTGCACGGATTATCTGGCAGCGGTTAGCACCTCATTTGCCTCTAGTCCGCGTGCAGTTATTTGAACATCCTGAACTTTGGGCAGATTATATGGGAAACGCAATGGAAGCCTACCTCACCATCAGTACTCACTTTAGCGCCGCCCATCGGCTAGCTCATCCTAACCTCAGTAACGAAGAAAACACGCTTGTTTATGGTAAATGCGCTCGTCCCAACGGTCACGGACACAACTACCATTTAGAAGTTACTGTGAAAGGGGAAATTGACCAACGGACAGGGATGATTGTTGATTTAGGTGCTTTGAACCAAGTAATAGAAGATTATGTGGTAGAGCCATTCGATCACACCTTTTTAAACAAAGA
>CAXUOL010000306.1:0-7774 GCA_964252435.1 uncultured Nostoc sp. | reverse complement strand
ATTGCTGTTGATTCACTACTACCAAGCGATCGCACTGCTCTTGCTCAAAAATCTCCAACACCACTGCCAGAGAACTTGTTTGGGGGCAGCTAGGTACGGTTGCCTGAAAGTCATAAAGCGGGTAATCTAGCATTAACATAGGGATTTGGGGGTCATTCTTCCTGTGGAACCCTCCGGCATTTCCATCTGCCAGTTGATGGTCTTTTCGCCTGAAGTCATATCCTCTAAGAAGACTCATATAAGCAACTCTGGTTATTTCAACGCCATTAAAACAACGGGATTTCCCCTAACGGACACGGTAATTGCGAACGAGTGCATTTTTCCAAGAGGCGACGTTTCTAATTTCTAGCAACTAGCCAGCCTCTCCAGCGTCTTACTGGTATTTAAACTCCTCATCGATAGCGACGGCTAAAACAATTATGGCTCCAAAGATTCGCTTTAGAACCTTGAGGAATTATAATGATTTGGAATGCGACAATCCTTTAAGTTCGTTTAAGTATCTTATCAAGGAGCAAAATAAAAAAATCTATATATTTATATACATAAATATGTAAATCATGAGTTAATTAATGTGTCTTGCTATGCCGACGGATACCTTATCATCAAAGACCTACTAAGTTCTACCAGTTAGGTGTTGCACTAAATTGTTAAGTGCGTAGCACTATCTGCTCACATAGAGCGTTATTTTTGGGGTTAAATCAGCAATTTACTGCACACCCAGTATCCCCTACAAGCGTTAGCCAAAGTTATCAGCCCATGTTTATTGGTCAGGGCGATCAAGGAGATATATTCAAGAATAGATGTTATTACCGATATTGATTCTGCAATCTAATGTTAACAAATGCTTAAATAATCCAGTTGATTTAGCCAACCTAAAAGGTTTGAGTCCGTGGGTGGGAAAATTGATGGACGCAATTATTACCCGATTTTGCCACTTACCTATTGCTGCAACGACCTCTGGAACAATCAACTACTTACCAAATTGGCCCCCACTAAATCGAAGTAAGGCATACACTAGCAAGTACGTTTATGTATTTGCCAGTCAGATGCAAAAAAGTCAACAGCATTTTCAGGATATGACTCCGGCAGAAAGACAAGGATTATTAAGACAGCTTAAAATAGATTATAGCCTGATTCTTATAGATTATTTTACTACAGACAAAACACTCAAAGATAAAATTGATAAATTTATCAATACTATATTTTATGCTAATATTCCTGTGCCCCAAATAATCGAAATTCACATGGAGATAATTGAAGAATTTTCTAACCAACTAAAATTAGAAGGAAGGAGCAATGAAACGTTACTTGATTACCGCCTGACGTTAATAGATATCCTGGCTCACCTGTGCGAAGCCTATAGAAGTTCGATTTCTAAATAAAATAAATTAAATTTATTGCTCTGTGTTCAACTTGGAACAAGCTATAACTGTGAGTGACTCACGAGGCACGGAAAAATATTGTATTTATCTGATTATGACTAGCTATTAAGTATATGAATAAAGCCAGAAAAACCTATGTTCTCAAACTTTACGTAGCAGGTAACACCCCTAATTCAGTCCGGGCATTAAAAACACTCAAAGAAATTTTAGAACAGGAGTTTAAAGGTGTTTATGCTTTAAAAGTGATCGATGTATTGAAAAGCCCGCAACTGGCGGAAGAAGATAAAATATTGGCCACACCAACATTATCTAAAATTTTGCCTCCACCCGTTCGCAAAATTATTGGGGATCTTTCAGATAGAGAAAGAGTGTTAATTGGATTGGATTTGCTCTATGAAGAACTGAGTGAAGAAGATTTTGAAGAGTAAAATTTTAATCATAAAAAATTGAGTACAAGTTTTAATAAGAAAAAATAGATTTTAATACCCTTTTGTTATCAATCAATGAATGAAAACGAACAACTAGAACCAAAGCGACCACCAAAAATTGGGGGTATAGAAAAAATTCGGACGATGATCGAAGGGTTTGACGATATTAGTCATGGTGGTTTACCAGTTGGAAGAACTACTTTGATCAGTGGTACATCCGGCACAGGCAAAACCTTATTTTCTCTTCAGTTTCTCTATAACGGTATTACTTATTTTGATGAAGCAGGAGTATTTGTTACCTTTGAAGAATCACCGAGTGATATTATTAAAAATGCTCATGTTTTTGGTTGGAACTTACCCCGCTTAATTGAAGAAGGCAAGTTGTTTATTCTTGACGCATCTCCCGATCCAGAAGGTCAAGATATCGTGGGAAATTTTGACCTTTCTGCACTGATTGAGCGCTTGCAATATGCCATCCGCAAATACAAAGCTAAACGAGTTTCAATCGACTCAATAACAGCAGTATTTCAGCAATATGAAGCGATGGGAGTAGTGCGACGCGAAATTTTTCGCCTGGTAGCACGTCTCAAACTACTGAGTGTCACCACCGTAATTACTACTGAACGTAGTGAAGAATATGGACCCGTTGCCTCTTTTGGAGTAGAAGAATTTGTTTCCGATAATGTAGTAATTGTTCGCAACGCTTTAGAAGGAGAACGCCGCCGTCGCACAATTGAAATTCTCAAATTGCGCGGCACAACTCACATGAAAGGCGAGTATCCCTTCACGATTACTAATGAAGGAGTTAACATTTTCCCACTCGGAGCAATGCGTTTGACTCAACGTTCTTCTAATGTCAGAGTATCTTCTGGTGTCAAAACTTTAGATGAAATGTGCGGTGGGGGTTTCTTTAAAGATTCAATTATTTTGGCAACAGGAGCCACAGGTACTGGTAAAACCCTATTAGTAAGTAAATTTATTCAAGATGGCTGCCTCAATGGAGAACAGGCGATATTATTTGCTTATGAAGAATCACGCGCTCAACTATCTCGTAATGCTTCTTCTTGGGGAATTGATTTTGAAGAATTAGAAGATCAAGGTTTACTCAAAATAATCTGTACCTATCCTGAATCAACTGGTTTAGAAGACCACTTACAAATTATTAAATCAGAAATTGCTATTTTCAAACCCGCTCGGATTGCCATTGATTCTCTATCAGCACTAGCTAGAGGAGTTACGAATAATGCATTTCGGCAGTTTGTAATTGGTGTGACAGGTTATGCTAAACAAGAAGAAATTACTGGTTTCTTTACCAACACAACCGACCAATTTCTGGGGGCGCATTCGATTACTGACTCTCATATTTCCACGATTACCGATACAATTCTGATGTTACAGTACGTAGAAATTCGCGGAGAAATGTCGCGGGCAATTAACGTATTCAAAATGCGCGGGTCTTGGCATGATAAGGGCATTCGTGAGTATAATATTACTGCTGATGGCCCCGAAATTAAAGATTCTTTCCGAAACTACGAACGGATTATCAGCGGTGCTCCTACTCGCGTTAGTATCGATGAAAAGGCGGAACTTTCTCGCATTGTTAGACGTTTTGAAGACAAACAGAGTTCCGAACCCTAAATTTAGTATCGTAGTATATTCTTTCCTAAGTTTAGTATCGTGCTATATTCTGTGGTGAAGAAAGGTTTTCTGCCGCTAGATTGATTTTCGTGTGAGGGATGCGGTGAAAGGACAGCAATTATTTTATAGCTTCTTACCTGGTGTAACGGCAGCGGTTTTAACAACTGGGCCTGCTTGGGCTGGTACTGCGAAACTAACTGGGATACAACTGGCATCTTCTCCTAGTGTTTTGACTTCTACTTATGGTCAAGGCTTGGTTGTGGATACCATAAATAGGCAACTGCCTAACAGTGCAAATGTTAGTGTTCCAACCCTAGTACCTGCTTTGGGTTTTACTAAACTTAGTGTGAAACCTTTAAATGATAACAGTATTCCCGTATTTACGGCTGAAAATACTGTTGTGCCAATAAAACAACTACTTAAGAAAGATAAAGGTAGATTTTTCAGTTTGACACCTACCTCTAATCCTTCCCAAGCTCAAAAGAATCAAAAACAGAGTAATTCAAGCGCTTATGGGCAGAAATTAAAGAAGATAGTAGTTCCCAATTACACTTCAAAACCCCCTTCTGTCCAAAAAGGAATTTTGTCTCTGTCTTCTACGCAGCAGCCAGTGGTTCAAAAGATAAATACTGTTACTCAGTTGCAAGCATTTTTACAAACTTCAGCCACAGGTGCAGGAGCAGCCAAACTGTTGTCAGCGCAGAGGTGTCCACAGGAGTTGAGCAAAAGCAAAACTGACTCCTTGGCTGATTTGCTAATAACCTCAAGCACTTGCTTACAACAAAATGCTATTCGTCGCTTGGCTCAGAGTAATACCACGATTCCGGCAGATTCGACGCCAACTCTCACTGCGCCAGGAACTGTAACTCCTGCACCAGGGGGTTCGGTGCAACCTGCTAATGTGCCAACAACCGTAACTCCTGTACCCTCAGGATCAGTGCAAATTCCAGAGAACCTGATTCCTAACTCAAATCCTCTGCAATTTCCCACCAAGCCGAAGGAAGTGCAACTTCAAGGAAACCAGCCGATTACTTTGACACAGGCTCTAGAGTTAGCACGGCGTAACAATCACGATCTACAGGTATCCTTATTGGAGCTAGAACGCAATCGAGCGGCTCTACGCGAGGCGCAAGCTGCTTTATTGCCCACTCTGGGAGTTAGCACGGATCTGACTCGTAGTCAGTCTGCTGGTAGTCAGCTTCAGGACGAAATAAACGGGCAAAATCCGTTCGCCGCTAAGGTAGATCAACCCAGTACATCTTTCAATGGTCAAGCACAACTTTCATATAACCTTTATACTTCTGGGAGAGTGCAAGCTAGCATCAGAGCGGCTGAAGAACAGGTACGTTTCTATGAGTTGGCTGTAGAAACTCAATCTGAGACAATCCGTTTGAATGTTGCCACAGACTACTACAATTTGCAACAAGCAGATGAACAAGTACGAATTGCCCAATCGGCTGTGGTGAACTCTGAGGCTAGTTTACGTGATGCAGAAGCTTTAGAGCGAGCTGGAGTTGGTACGCGGTTCGATGTGTTGCGATCGCAGGTGAATTTAGCAAATGCCCAACAAAATTTGACTAATGCTAGATCCCAGCAGTCAATTTCTCGTCGTCAATTAGCAACTCGGATAAGTTTGCCGCAAGGAATAAATATCAGTGCCGCTGACCCCGTGCAGTTAGCTGGTCTTTGGAACCCAACCCTAGAACAAAGTATTGTGTTGGCTTATCAAAATCGTCCAGAACTGCAACAGCAGTTGGCACAACGTAATATTAACGAGCAACAGCGTAGACAAGCTCTTGCAGAACTGGGCCCTCAAGTTAGTTTAGTTGCTAGCTACAACCTGCTAGATCAGTTCGATGATAATGTCAGCGTTACTGATGGTTATTCATTCGGAGTTAGGGCAACCCTAAATTTGTTTGATGGAGGAGCAGCAAGAGCAAGAGCAGCTCAACAGAGAGCTAATATTGCGATCGCAGAAACTCAATTTGCTGAACAGCGCAACCAAATTCGCTTTCAGGTAGAACAAGCCTATTCTACCCAGCAATCTAGTTTGGAGAATGTTCAAACCGCTAATACCGCTTTAGAACAAGCCAGGGAAGCTCTACGTTTAGCACGTTTGCGATTCCAAGCTGGTGTAGGTACTCAAACTGATGTCATTAACTCTGAAAATGACCTCACACAAGCTGAAGGTAATCGAGTCACAGCAATTTTGGATTACAACCGCGCTTTAGCTCAGTTACAACGGTCTGTTACCCTCAGAGCATTCCGCTAGTACTGCTGAGACTCAACTGAATCAGTACTTTTAACTGCTGCTGTGTTTATCAGAGCATTACACAATCCAGTAGCGTTTCTGATAAAAGCTAGCTAAAAGCCTCATTTATCCAGTGTATTTACTGGAAAGATGAGGCTTTTTAGTCCAAAAGGCAGTATTGTAAATTGTGATTTTTTAGAAATTATGAAAGCGATCGCTAAAGGATAAGAGTCTATAGAACCCATTTGATATCTTTTTTTTACTTGTTCGCGCACCCTACCATGCAACTTGGTCGTATTGGACTTAACAGAGAAGCGCTATAGTCAAATTTGGACTAACATAACTGAGTGTTCGATCGCTTGCCTTGTCAAAGACTCATGACTAAAGTAACATCTCAAGAAATTGCACAGTTTCGCTCTCAATTGGCAGACGATCCTAGCGATATGGAAGCGCTGGATTTGATTGAAGACTGTGATGGAGATTTGGAAGATGCAGCCATGACGCTAGCTATCCGAGCAGGACAACAACCAGAAAGAGCAAATTCCGAGTGGTTAGATGCCTTGGCGAGAAAATGGCGTGTGGTCATTTGCGAACAAGAATATCGAGAAGATTTGCTTAATACTTCTCTTGTGAAGATGATGGAACATTTAAAAACAACGCCGACATTTCCTAAGATTTTGGCAACGCCAGTTTTGCTATATGTCCTCAAGCAAGGCGTAAACAATTTTTGCGAGCCACTAGATTTGCTAAAATGATCGATCCATGTACATTTAACTTTTGCGATGCCTGCGGTGGTCACTGAGCTTCTTGTACTGAGCGCAGTCGAAGTATGTCGAAGTGCGGACTACGCCTACGCGGTTTGCAGTTGAGTTTAATACAGCCCTAACAAGAATAGCCCCTTAAGAGTTAGCGTTGGGGAGTAAGACTCTTAACTGTACAGACGCGATTAATCGCGTCTCTACTCCTAACTTTTAACTCCTACCCAATACAAGATTGATTCGACCAGGACTGATACGCTGTTAATTAAGGCAAAACTTCTATTAAATAAATTGTAAAATCAATGAATTACCTTGTTGCCGTATTACCAGACCGCATTCAAGCCGAAGCTGCTTACTTAGCTTTAGAAAAAGAAGGCATTAACAGCACTATTTTGGGAAGGGGGTATAAAACGGCTGATGAGTTTGGCTTAATTGACCCCAAAGACCAAGCCAAAAAGCAAGCAAAACTGATGGCAACCTGGCTGATACCATTTGGCTTTTTTGCAGGTTTTACATTCAGCCTCATCACTGGTTTAAATACTTTTGCTTGGGCGGGTGAAGTTGGCAATCACATTGTTGGCGGACTGCTGGGTGCTGCTAGTGGTGCGATGGGTGGTGTATTTGTCGGTGGCGGAGTCGGTTTACTTGTAGGTGGTGGTGATGCTTTACCTTATCGCAACCGCTTAGATGCAGGTAAATATTTAGTCGCCGTTCAAGGTTCTGAAACTCTTACTCGCCAAGCAACCAAAATATTACGTCAGTTTGATCCAGAAAATATCCAAGGTTATGCCGACACAAATACTGTGTATTGAATAAATCATAGTTTACAGATTTATTTGTAGCCCACTCCTCCTTATTGGCACGAATTACGGTGTAGGTGAAGGATTTGGATGTTTTCCTGCGTAGTAGACAACGACTTTCAATTGTTCTTCATCAGGAACGTAAAACACTCTGTCCCCTTTTGTTACCTCATATTCCCATGCCCCCTTGTAGGGTTTGCCCTTTAAAGGAAAAACACGCCCAGGCTGTCTGGTGGTTGGTGCAGTACATAAATCCTCGTAACAACGACGTGTGTTTTCTGGATGGCGCTGCATAAAGCTTCCCAGCCCCGATTCACCCGACGATTTTTAGCTACCACCAACCAAGTGCTTTCTATCTCAGATAATGCTGGAATCGTCAGTTTAACGAATGGCGGCTCTACGTTCTCCACTATTGGATTTTCTTCTTCGTTGTCTGACATACTCTCATTCACACAGGACTCTGAGTAGATGGCGACTTTAATGGTACTTCATCAGTCTCGGCACTAAAAGCATCTGC
>CAXUOL010000305.1:0-7779 GCA_964252435.1 uncultured Nostoc sp. | reverse complement strand
TCCAGGCGGGCAAAAAATTCTGGATTAGCCAGCATTACCCTTGCTCCTAGCGATCGCCAAGCTTGCTGCACTATCTCTGGCTCAAAAGAAAATGAAAAGGTTTTTTTACCGTTTTTGTGGGTTGCTAAAACCAGCACTAATCTAAATTTATCTGTAAAAACTAAGCAAAACTGTTCTGCGCCTAGAGGATCGGCAGGTAGTAAAGGAAGTACTGATTCATGGGGAGCAATGTCTTCATTTACAGACGCAATCGCACCTGGCATCTGAAATGGCATCAGCGCCAAAGGGTTAAATGGTTTTGCTGTAAAAGTTACTGTTTGTAAACTTTGAGTCAATTTTGGTTGACTAAACAAGGGTGCTGGTGCAGCTAGTACTAATCCTTGGGTTGTGTCAACTGAAGGGTCTGCTAAAGTATTTAATAGCAAATGTTCTGTCGCTGCGAGGCTGATACGCCACTGCTGCTCTGCTTTAGCAGGTGAACATTCTGCCACACTTGATTGATTTTCAGCCAAGATTTCGCTCAGGCTTGGCAATATCCATTGGTACACAGGCTTTCACCCCTTAATTCAAGAGCGACTAACAGCGTCTGGGTTAGACATTTCACTACTATCTAAGAGGTTATAGCTATTTGTATACTGGTGACAGTGGTAGAACCGAACAATTCAGGGGCAATTCCCCTCTAACTGCGATCGCAGCGATTGGCTGAAAAATACTTGCGCTGACTTTTATTGATAGGTATGGCGATCGCAAATTAATGATTGTGCTGATTTAGTTTTGGGGAATTTGTCCTAATCTTAAAATTCCCAGTTGTCAGCCTGTAAGCTACAGAGTCAACAGCCATCAGCAAAATTTTTAATCTCAGTCTATCTATTTTGACGATGGGCTACGCCCTGCCGTAAGCGATCGTATTTTTTTAGTAGATTAACATATAGACTATCTTAAAAGCACTTTATGACTTCTTTTGATTCAGTTGAAGATTTGGTACTAGTTGCTGGTGCTACTGGTGGAGTGGGACAACTAGTGGTAGGCAAGTTACTAGAAAAGGGCGTGAAAGTTCGTGTCCTGACACGCAATTCTGCAAAGGCTGAAGAGATGTTTAACCAGAGAGTGGAAATTGCCGTTGGTGATATCCGTCAGCCAGCTACACTGCCAGCTGCAATGCCAGGTGCTACTCACATCATAAATTGTACCGGAACCACTGCCTTTCCCTCTGCACGATGGGAGTTTGACCAACCCCCAAACTTGATTGAATGGGGAATTATTTTCCTTAATCCTAAATCTAGTGAAGCAAAAGCAAAAAATAGTCCGGCAAAAATTGATGCTCAAGGTGTCAGCAATCTAGTAGCAGCAGCACCCCAGAATTTGAAGCGATTCGTTTTCGTCTCTTCTTGTGGAATTCTCCGTAAAAATCAGTTTCCTTTTAGTATTCTTAATGGTTTTGGCGTGTTGGATGCCAAACAAAAAGGCGAAGAGTCCATTATTAATTCAGGATTACCCTACACCATTATCCGCCCAGGACGCCTCATTGACGGACCCTATACCTCATACGACCTCAACACCCTCGTGAAGGCAAAAACTGGGGGTAAATACGGTGTGGTCATAGGCACTGGGGATACACTTTCGGGTGATGCCAGCCGGATTGATGTCGCAAACGCTTGTGTAGAATCCCTTTTTCAGCCAAGTAGCTCTAGGAAAATTTTTGAAATAGTCAACCAAGGACAAAGACCGCCTGTGATTGATTGGGAAACTCTTTTCTCCTCGCATTAATATTCAGGGGGCAGGAGTAATATCATGTCCGCCTAATCACTTATCAAAAAAAACTCCCCGCGTCCCCGTGTAAAAGCGTAAGAGCGTCAGCCCTAATGATAAGTCTTTTACCGAACATGATATAACCCTGTTTTGTCACTCCCGGAAAACAATAATCGAAGCAAGGTTCTGAAACTTTTATTGAGTAAAGCTTTGAGCCTTTATTTTCTAACAGTAAATGAAATTTATAGCTCAAACCTGAAAATTTAAGCTCTGAAAGGCTTTCAGTGATTGGCTTCTCCCAAAGTGATAAAAGAAGAGGGATAACCCATGTTTAAAAGCGTGGGATTAAAGCAGCAAGGACAACGCCAGATGCTCCACTTGGGGAAACCCCAGAGGCTTTCTACGAGACGCTCTTGTTCGCTTGCTTCTTTGCAGGAGTAGGCGGATTGGGGTTGAAGATTTATAGCAGAAGTCAAATTATTTACGGTAGAGGATGGAAAAAAGTCCCATATTGTAACCCAGGAAAAATGTAATTCAATTCAATGAAAACTACTGCTAAAATAACCACTGCTAATGTAGCAACGACAGGAAGCAGTGTGAGATATTTCAACAAATAACGTGATTCCATGTTCTTCTCCTAAATCAACTAAGTTTACATTGACATTCAGTCATTTACGTGAGGTTGATTGACAGTTAATAGCCTTTAGCGAATTGAAATCGGAATTTCTTCATCCTTATTAACCAAGTCACCACTGAGAAATTCTTGAACTGCTGATGCCGGCCAAAGGAAAGCCAGGATCATACCTTTGACGAACAGTGGTATATCGACAAATATTTCTTTTTCTTCTTGGGAACCAAGTTTTTGAATTGCCCGCAAATAAGAACGACCAGTCCAGCCAATCCAACCTGCAATATAGAGAAATATCACTATGGGAATCAGCACGTCCAAGGCAAGGCTGAGGCGGTCAAGAACTAAATGAGGTAAACCATCCTCGCCACAGAGTAACCGAGAATAAGCCTTTAATGGCTTTGTCGTATAATAACTATCAGCAGCATTTTGCACTCGTTCTACAAATACAGACGATTCGGCACAAGGTACTAATCTAGTGTTCTCCGCTAAAGCTGTGGGGACAAGATTAAGCCAGAGAAAAATTCCCAAAATTAAAGCAAATATTCGTTTCACAATTTTGTCCTTTGTTATTAGGATGAACAATCCGTACTGATAATTATTGGCCTTATGAGTTTTGAACTCATCGCTTTTAACTTTTAGAAAAACAGTTGTAAGTATGTGCCCGATATTGAGTTGGGAAAAAAGGTTTTCAACAACATTACAAGCACAGAAAAAAAGGCGATCGCAATATTCCCAACTATGGGAGCAATAATTGTCTGTTTCAGAAAATCTAATTTGGGCATAGGACATTGGGCATGGGGCATTGGGCACAAGAGGCAGGGGGGCAGGGGGAAAGGTGCAGAGGAGAGGAATTTTCCCCTGCTCCCTGCTCCCCTGCTTCTTCCCGAGTCCGCATTTAGGAAAAAATGAAGTAAGAACTTGTTTTTTAAACTTCATACTTCATCCTGATATTTTCCTATGACAACGCTCTCATGATGTAGTCAAAATAAGTGCATAGTTCGACTGCATCTTCCTCACTCATCAAGGATATGGCTTCTTATTGAATGCAGCGCGTAGCCTTGATATTTCTAAGAGGAATTTCTAAATTGTTGTACATTTTCTTAGGGAACTCCAAGAAATAAATTATCCCGCTTGAAGTTGCTGACTGTTGACTGTGAACAGTGGGATATTTTTTTATTTGTCAGTCCCTTAATACCAATCGTGCCAACTTCTTCCAAGGATTTCTCACTCCTTGCCAAGATAGAAGTTGACAAGAAGCTGTCTGGCGCTCATTTGGCGTTGAATATCGGGACTACGGCTTTGGTAATGATAAACTCAACGGCACTGCTTCCCCTGTAGTTAAATCTTTAGAGAAGTTATAAACTCGGCGATCGCTTTCGCTTGCCACTTTTATCCCCAAATCAGCCCAATCAATAGTGTCTGCCCAAGTGTGAATAACTCGTCCTTGGCTTTTGATTTCTGGCTGCTCAAATGTGAGTTTTTCAAAGTTAAATGCAGCGACATCAACTCCTAAGGCGGCAGACCAAATTCCTGCTACTGGAAAAGCCGCTAGGAAGAAATGCAATTTGCGAGAATTAGGAAAATTTGCCCCCCGCCATCCCAACCGCCCAAGATAGAATTGAGCAGACCTAAAGTTGTAGGTTGGATGTTTTTGACCGAGTTTGTATCCGGCATTAATCGATTCTGAGTCGCTTTCGTTGGTACGAATCAAGGTCGATGTCACCAAAGAACCATGCATCGCACTCAGCATTGCACCACCTAATACCCCAATCACCCCTAACTGATGTAAGGGACTCATCAGAATATTGTGATCTGCTTGAAACTGCAACATGAAGTTAAAAGTACCAGAAATCCCTAAAGGCATTCCCGCAGAAAAACTGCCTTGCCCAATTGGGTAAATTAAGAATACAGAGACGGAAGCAGCAACGGGAGCAGTGAACGCCAGAGAAATCCAGGGACGCATTCCTAAGCGATAGCTCAATTCCCATTCCCGATCTTGGTAACAAATGATGCTAATCACAAAGTGTAGCACAATCATTTGATAAGGACCGCCGTTGTAAAGCCACTCATCTAAAGAAGCAGCTTCCCAAATGGGGTAAAAGTGTAAACCAATCGCAGCCGATGTTGGTACTACAGCGGCTGAGATGATATTATTGCCGTCGAATAAAGCACCGGAAATTGGTGAACCCATTCCGTTCATGTTTACTGGCGGAGCAGCAATAAAAGCAATGATGAAAACAATAGTGGTTGTTAGGGCACAAGGAATCAACAGTATGCCAAACCAGCCAATATACAGCCGATTTTCAGTACTGGTTACCCATGAACAAAACTTTTCCCATAAACTTATCTTTTCGCGTCTTTCTAAGATGTTTGTTGGTATTGTTTGAAGATTGTGATTTGCAGGCGTAACCCGCACCCCATGACAGTTAACATCGGTGGGAGCCGCTGCTCTGACTGCCTCGTCTACGCTAACAGTCGAAGTTGCAATTATGCTGTCTGACTTTGGCGTCATCTTACATAGATCCTTGCATAATTAAATAGGAATTCTCTATCGCCACAGTTTCTAAAACCACAGACGACAGAATAATCTTTTGCACTCAAACCAAAGCCGCTGAGACAAAAACTACTTCAAGGTCGATGAAAAGAAACATAAAAGAAAAACATGAAGAACCAATGAAGAAAGTTCATCTTTTCATAAAAGTTCACAATATTCATCAGAAGGGTCAGAGGGAAAAGACCTACTCCTAGTACAACAAGGCAAAAGTCACGCATTCAAAAGTTTACACTGAGCAAAGTCGAAGTGTCAAAAGAAAGAATATCCATACCATAAGCCTTTTACCAATTCCAGATGGTCTGTTTATTTACGCCATGTTCTACTATGACTACATACAGGTATACAAAAATGAATATTTAAGTCACATTTCAATTATCAAAATAAGTCAACAAATGTAAATTTGGTTGAAGCTGTATAACTTTTGTGTCAAAGAACAGTCAATAATGATTTTGAATTAGACTTGTTCGATACAAAGCTTTCTGTTCACCACAGATGCTAGTACTCCAAAGCAGAATTCGTAATTCGTAATTCCTATATTGCAAGAATTTCATTGATTTTCAATGCTTGCTCTGTTTGCATTGTGCTGTACTAGTAGTATATGTGGTGAACAATTGGCAGATTTTTTCTGAGGTAAAACTTTTCTACTTTGATTGTTACTAAGGGACTGCCAAATAAAAAAATCTTGGCGATTTTTTTGCTAGGCTAGGCATCTTGCCTATCATAATGTAATGATTTATTTCTGGGAGTTCCCTAATTATGTGTTTTCCCTCTGATGAAGTCCTAGCGTTTAGGTACAGTAGGGTGATATGGAATGAGAATTTTGCTAGTTGAAGATGACGAGTGTATTACCAAAACACTTGAAAATGTTCTTGGTAATCAACACTATGTAGTTGATATTGCTGCTGATGGTCTGCTTGGTTGGGAGCTAATAGAAGCTTTTAGCTATGACTTAATTTTGCTAGATATCATCCTGCCCAAATTGGACGGCATAAAACTTTGTCAGAGGTTACGTTCCCATAACTATCAAACACCTATACTGCTACTGACAGCCCAAAATTCCAGCACTCACAAAGTGATGGGATTAGATGCAGGAGCAGATGACTATGTTGTTAAACCTTTTGAACTCTCGGAATTATTAGCTCGAATTCGTGTTTTATTGCGGCGACGAAATTCACCCATATTGTCAGTGATGAAATGGGAAAACCTGTGTATTGACCCTGGTAGCTGTGAAGTGACTTATGGTTGTCATGGTTTGAATTTAACGCCTAAGGAGTATCGCTTACTGGAGCTTTTTCTGCGTAATGAGCATATTGTCTTCAGCCGCAGTGAAATTTTAGACCACCTCTGGTCTGTAGAAGAAGCACCCAAAGAGGATACGGTGACAGCTCACATCAAGGGTTTGCGACAGAAACTAACGCAAGCTGGCGCACCAACTGATTTTATTGAAACAGTCTACGGTTTGGGTTATCGTCTGAAAGTATTTGCATCTGAAGAAAAACCTTCTGTAGCCTCAAGACAGACAAAACAAAGCCAAAGCAAAAGGAAGCCACAGATTAAGGAAGCATTAGCAGTTGTGTGGGAGAGGCTGAAAGTACACAGTAGCGATCGCTTAGAAATTCTCCAACAAGCCTCACTCGCGTTACAAGCCAACAATCTCTCTGAAGAATTACGGAAAAAAGCATATCATGCAGCACATAAGCTAGGGGGAGCTTTAGGCATTTTTGGCTTTGCAGAAGGTTCACGCTTGGCTAAACACATAGAGCAGATATTGCTATCCCAAATTACTCTTGACCAAAGTGAGGTATTGCATTTTCGCCATTTAGTAGAACTTCTTTCTGGGGAACTACAGCAGCCTGCATTTAGAGAATTGGATAAAGTCCTTTGCCATTATGTTGTAGACGATGTGGGTGAATAGAATGGGGAATGGGGAATGGGGAATGGGGAGCAGAGGGAGAACTTAACTCATAACTCAGCACGGGCTAAACGCCCCGCTATCCATGTACAGCACTCAGCACTGTTTCTTCAGACAACTGAACAGATGACAAAAGACAAAAAACAAAAGCCGATCGACTCCTTAGAAGCGCTGCTACATCGGATGATGAACCGCATTCGTCAATCCCTAGAGTTGCCAGCAATACTCTCAGGAACCGTTGCTGAAGTACGTATATTTTTGGAGACTGATCGTGTTAAAGTGTATCGTTTTGATGTAGATGCTAGCGGTGAGGTTGTGGCTGAGTCGGTTAACCGCGATCGCTTACCATCTCTACTAGGGCAACACTTTCCCGCTGAGGATATTCCATTTGCCGCTCGTGAGTTGTTTCTAAAAGTTCGTCAGCGCTCAATTGTCAATGTTGCAGCCCAGCAAATTGGGCTGAGTCCCTTAGATTCTTTGGAAACGACCGAGCCACTTGATGAAAATGATATCCGGTTTCGAGTCGTAGACCCATGTCATGTAGAATACCTGACTTCAATGGGAGTGCAGTCTTCTCTAGTGGTGCCAATTTTGCATCGTGACCAATTATGGGGGTTGTTGGTATCTCATCACAGTTCGCCGCGAGAGGTGAGCGAACGAGAATTACAGGTAGTGCAACTGGTTGCAGATCAATTATCAATTGCGATCGCTCAAAATACCCTCCTCGAACAAACTCGCGCCCAAGCTGACCAAGAAGCCACAATTAACCGCGTGGCCAAGCTACTACACTCCATGACCGAAATGCAGTTACAACAGGCGCTAGAGTTGACTGTATCTGCCTTACAGGCTGCTGGTGGCAGAATTTATATCGCTCCCCAAAACCCAGAAGAGGCGGCTCAGGTGTTTAGCTGTGGGGATTGGGGAGTGGGGGAG
>CAXUOL010000304.1:0-7784 GCA_964252435.1 uncultured Nostoc sp. | reverse complement strand
AGAAGAGAAATTTAAAACTGATTCACCTCTCAAAACTTTTGCGATAGACCACTAGGCATTGCAGAACGAATTGCATTAATAAAATTTTGGGCATAATTCTGCGTTGAGAAATCGAGAGCGCGTTGTCTGGCAGCGACTCCCGCACTCTGGGCAAATTCTTGCTCGTCAAGATAACGGAGAATTGCGATCGCTAATTTATCCGCATCGCCGTAAGGTGTTAATAGTCCATTCATCCCATCGGTAATAATCTCTGTCGGGCCGCCTGCACTACCAGCAATTACAGGTTTACCCAGCGCCATCGCCTCAATAATCACAATCCCAAACGGCTCTTTATCTGATGCATGAACAAATACATCCATTGCCTGCACCCATTCCGGGATATTACGCTGTAGTCCAGCCATAATTATCTGCTCTTTTAAGCCTAAAGCGGTGATTTCGGCTTTTAAAAAGTCCTCATAATCCGGTTCCAAATCGTGCTTACCGCCAACCACTACACAATGGGCATCAGGATACTTCTGTAAAATTTTGGGCATCGCTTGCACCAATACGTGCATTCCCTTCCATCGTTGCAATCGTCCCACAATTCCAATCAACTGCCCGTGTAAAGGTAAGCCTAGTTTTCGCCGTGCTTCTTCTGGAGTCGGCAAAGTATTAGGCTCAAATCGGTCTAATGCGACACCAGGATAAACCAAAGGTGTTGGTCTGTGGGGCCAAATTTCTGCCTGTGCTTGCTTGCCATCTTGTGAAAGAGTAATAATTGCCTGCGCTGGAATTAAAGTAGCGATTCGCACCAACCAAGTTTTATCGCTAGGTACTTCTAGTTGATACCAGACAGCAGGCAACCCTGCCAACATCGCTGCCATACCTCCAGATATATGCGTAATCCACATCCAATTGACAATTATATCTGCACGTTCGCGGCGGGCGATCGCAGCTATCCGCAAAACAGCACTAATAAAACGGTGGATTTGGCGTAAACGTCCACTTTCCACAACTCGTGCATCAATACCCAGAGACTTTACTTGTTCAACCATCGGGCCGGATTCTAAAAATATCACCAGCCACTCAACACCAGCATTACGTCCCTGCTGCACCAAATCCCAAAGCATCATTTCACCACCGCCTCGTTGCTCGGCTAGTGGCATGACAATAATTACTTTCATAATCTATAAAAGTCCTATTTAAGTTGTAATATTTATGAGATCCTCGATTTCTTAGAGAAGTTAGGAATATTGGAGAGCATCTGAGGATTGCTATAGTACTTATGTCCTGCCATAGCCATAGCTAAAAATCCCCAAAGAATCATCCCTGACACGCTCAACATACCGCTACCGATAACTAACTGTGAAGCAGAACTGATCCCAATGGCGCGGGCAGCACTGACAAAACTATCGAAACGACCTTCACCATAGCTGCTAACAGTAATAATTAAGAAGATTAATCCACCCATATAAAATATGCCTCCAAACCAACCAAGGGTGAAAAACATATCTAAAATGCCACTATCAATTACCACTACTTCAATTTGACCAGTTTTTTCGTTGACCTTCCAAATATTTCCTAAGCCGTTACCTAGACCATTAGAAAGGGCTAAACCAAGATTTCTGTCGTAAGTTCCCGATCTATCTTTAAAGCTGCCATCTTCTTGAATATTAGAAAAAGTTTCAAAACGTGCTGCTACCACCCCAGCAATTGGTTCGATAGTTGTCAATGGCACAACACAAATAGCCATGACCACAATTATGGTAATTAAGCGCATTTGAATTCTGGCTCTGACTGAACCCATAATCATAATTATTCCAAATAACCACCCTCCCCAATTAGTACGTGCTTGTGTTAATAGAAAAGATAAGTAACCAACAGCTGAAGCAGGAAAAATTAAGTTTCCTGAACCGGTAAATAACAACAGTAACCCAGCCTGCATAACAGAACCAAAGGGACCGACTGAGTGTAATGTACTCCAGACGCGCATCCCGAAAGGTACAGGATTTCCAGAACTCATGAATAATTTTGATTGTATGAGCCAGTACCTATCCCACTCAGGAGCTACCACAAATTGATATACGCCATAAGTTCCTAAAATCAACACACACCAGAGAAATGTTCGCTGAATGTTCTGGCGATAGCTGGGATAATCTCGCCAGTTGATAAATAAATGAAAAGCGAAAATCACAGGACTGAGCCAATCCATCAATCCGCGTGCTACAGGGATAGGTGGGTTGTAAATTAGACCCACAAGAAAGCCATAGAAAACTCCGATAAAAGCCAAAACAAACGGTAAACCCCCTTGGCGAGAAGCGCGGGGAAAGTGTCGCAAAAATGTTGCTATAGTTATAAACACCACTAAGTAGGGTGCTATGAGCATTTGACGGCTAGCATCCCAGCCCACCCGATAATCAACTAAGCGAGTTGCTAAGGGTGTGAGAAACCAAATCCACCAGGTAAAGCCAATGTAGAGAATGGGATGCCGCAAGTATAAAAATAAGGCTACTACTAAAGCTGTCGCCGGGTAAATTAGGCGCAATGCAGCAGTAACACCAGCAAAATAGCAAACTACAGTTAGTAATATAAAGCCTGCGATCGCCATCCAACCCTGTAGCGATCGCTCTTCAGGTGAATAGTTTTCTTGTAAAAAACTATTGAAAAGTATCAGCTTAGAATTCATTCAATTTTAGATTTTGAGGTTTGTAGTAAGGACTTTAGTGCTTAGAAAATAAGGACTAAAGTCCTTACTACGAACTTGTTTACCCATCAATTTCAATTTGACAGACCACTATAGCTAAGAAAAAATCGAATTCAATTACGAATTACGAATTGTTTATATCCCTGCCAACGTCCGCGCCAAGATGCTAATAACTTTTTCCCCGCCAACTGCCCTTGGGTAGGTAAAAATCTCAGCCATTGTACTAAGCCCAAACTATCGCATGTACCCACGAATACTGCCCAGAACAAAAATGCAATCCGGCGGATAAATGGTAAATGCTCTAGTAAAACTAAGGTTTCATTATGGACTAAATTAATAAAGGCAATTTCATTAAAGTTATTTCGCTGATCTTCGTCAAAACGTTGTGCTGGATAATGATCTACAGCAACGCAAGGATCGTAAATTATCTTCCAACCAGCCCGCTTTAATGCCAGAGTAAATGCCATTTCAAAGTGTACTTGCGCTCCAGTACCGCGCATCCGCTCGTCAAAACGCAGTTGTCCGATTGCTTGGGTACGAAAACTCATGTTCACGCCCTTAAGAATATCCACTTCGCGGGGTTCTCCCACTCCCAGGTGATGGTTGCCAATGACTCGCCCAAACCATTGCAACTGTCCCACTACGGGGCGGGATTCGTCTTCTAATTTGCTGCCGTGGTATATCCAATCACGCCCTCCCAGTCCGCCAAGGCGACTATCGCAGGTAAAGTAAGCTGCAATCCGCTCTAACCAATCGGGGTGGGATGCGGCATCATCATCAGTAATGGAAACAATATCGCCCTCCACTGCTGCTAATCCGGCGTTGAGAGCTGCTACTACCCCTGGTTGTGTCACTTTCACGGTATGCAGTGGCAAGCTGTGCGCTGTGTATTGGGCAAGAAATTGCCAAGTTTCTGCATCCGTATCGCGGACAACCACTATCACCTGATCGACTGGTTTAGTTTGCTCCTGTAGCGCCAAAAGGCAGCGTGAGAGGTCTTGTGGACGGCGATAAGTCGGTATCAGAACGGTGTTCCGCATTCTTGCTTAACTCCTCGAATAAATCCACATAAGTTTGCGCCATAGTAGTCCAGCTGTGTTGTTCTGCCACAGAACGAGCAGCTTGACTCATTTGCTGCATGAGCATATCTACACTTACCAAGGACATCATTGCCACAGCCAAAGCATCGATATCATTTGAGTCGGGTAAAACGATGCCACATTCTGGTGTCACCAACTCTGCACCCCCGGTAGCTGTGGCAGTAATTACTGGTAGTCCTGAAGAAAGTGCTTCTAACAATACGAGGCTACAAGCTTCATATCGGGAAGGAAAAATAAATAAATCTACTGACCGCATAATTTCGGGGATATCACGGCGAAATCCGACAAAATGCACGCGATCGCTTAACCCCAAGGATGCCGCTAGTTGTGGGAAGGGACTACCTTCGATATGACCTACCACCGCCAAATGTAAATCGGGTACTTTCACCAAGGCGTGTAGTACTGTATCTAAATTCTTTCTGGGTGTGCGGATATCTCCAGCAAACAGGGCTAGGGTGACATTCTCCGGTAAACCTAATTTTTGGCGCTCACTTTGGCCAGGGGTAAACTCTTCTAAGTCAACGCCATTAACAATTACCCGAATTCGAGAACGCGGTACACCAATGTTGACTAATTCTTGGGCTACCTTTTCAGATACAGCCACCACAACCTGCGCCTTTTGGAAAGCCTGTTTTTCCCAACGGGCATTAAACGCCGTAAATAGCCACTGGTAAAAACCATATAAATCGCGGCGGTTGCGGGAAATATGAACAGGCGATCGCAACCATGAACTATGGACAAAATGTACAGCATTCACATCAGCCGCAGCCAGATTAATTGCTCCATTGACTTTAACTAAATCAATGTCAGAGCGATGTTTACGTAACCAATCTGCACTTTTTTGGGCGAATATGAAATTACGTACAAATTCTGTAGGATAGTCTTTGACTGGAATTTTAATCCAATTAACTTGGCTATTGTCTTCTAGTTCTGGTGCGACTTCACTAGCTAATAATATCAAGTGATGACCACGACGAATTGCGTCCTTAGCAACCTCATAGTTTACCCGTCCTTGACCATCACCTTTTTTGATTTTATGAGTAACAATACAAAGTTTCATCCACTATCTTCCTTCGCTATTAACAATTCAAAATTCAAAATTCAAAATTCAAGACATTTTCAGACGGGGATCTAAACCCCGACTGAAAATGATCGGAGGCGGAGTGGCTCCGACTCCGCGCTACCTGTAGAGGTAGGGGTCTTAAACCCTTTGATTTACGATAAAAACTTTAAATAATCTTCTTCTCTTCTCTTTGCGCTCTTTGCGTACTTTGCGGTTCGTAAAAAAAACTAGAACCACAACTCAGATATGATTGCCTGATTATTTCGATACTCCGATTAACTTACTTGCTAAAAATCGCGGAGTAAAACTAAGACTAAGTGCTGCCATAGTTCGCACATTAAATTTTTGTTGATTCAGCGCCTGCAAAAAATAAGGACGTGCTGCGGCTATCTGTTCACTTCGTAGCAAACCAATTCCCAAAGTAGTATTAGCTTCTAACCATTTCTGTTGAAAATGAGTTCTAAATTCCTGTAACCGAGGGTCTTCCATAAATACTTGATAACAAAACATTTCGCTTTTAGCTTTGCGAATTTTTGCTTGCACATCTCGACTACCACTGAGCATAGTATCAGTTTGCTCATGGGCGCGATATCGCGTCAATCTTTCTGGACAATAGTAAGCGCCATAACCAGATATACAGAATAAATAGGTTAAGTATAAATCCCACATCCCACCAACTTCTGAGGGAATACTATACCAATCCACCAAATTATTCCGAATCACGCAAGATGCAGCAGTAGGTATACTTTTATCTACCAATCCAATTTTGGAAAAAGGTTGGTGAATTCCTTTTGCTAATTTGTCTCGCTTGTAAGCGCGGGTATTTTCTTCAGTACCAGCATGATTAATTATACTATTAGCATCTATAATATATTGGTCACAAAAAGCGAGAATCAAATCAGAATTGGCTTCTAGTGGTGGTACAAGCTTTGCTAAAAAGTCTTCATGCCAAATATCATCATCATGTAGACTAGCAAGATATTTACCTCGCGCCATTTTAAAGCCATACTGCTGATTAGCTAACATCCCCACATTTTGCGGATGCTGCCAAAATTTGATGCGTGAATCACCAAAAGATGCGACAATTGCTTGGGGGTTTTCTGAACTACAATTATCAGAAATAATAATTTCAATATTTTGATAAGTTTGTTTTATTGCACTTGCGATCGCTTGCTTGAGATAGTCTGGTCGATTATAGGTGGGGATAACAACGCTGACTAAAGGTTGTTGACATTCTTGATGTAATGACATATTTTTCTCCCTTTATATTTTCTAAGTAAAAGATGCAATAATTGATGTTTTTAGTAAATTCAGCTTATTTAGCTGGAGAGATACTATATAGTTTGTTGGCTTGGGAAGGAAATTCAGCTATTGTTTTTGCATAAATTGTTCGGAGATTATTTACATGAGCCGCCATTGTAAATTCCTTCATTAATAAAGTATGACCTTGCTCACCCATATATCGGCTTTTTTGATAATCTCTATACAATTCATTAATAGCATCAGCCAGCTTTTGGATATTATTGCCTGGAACAAGAATACCCGTTTCTCCATCTCGTAAATGTTCTGGAATTCCTCCGACTGCACTACCAATTACAGGCCGACAACGAGAGTATGCTTCCAGAGTTACAAGACCAGCAGGTTCAGGCCAAACACTGGGAAAGATGACTGCAAAACACTGTTGATAAAGTTTATCTAATTTATCCGAATCGCACCAACCATGCCAAGTGATTCGCTTATTCAATCCGAGTGTGCTTGCTAACTTTTCTAACCGTGGTCGTTCCCAACCTTCACCTGCAATATCAAGTTGAATTTTCGGGTCTGTATGTATTAAGGTTTTGAGTAACCATTCCAGACCTTTATCAGAAACAATTCGTCCAGCGAACAAAATTCTCTGATTTTGATGTACTTCCAAACTGAGAGGTGAAGTTGCTGTTTCTGGTATAGAGATTCCACAGTGTAGCGTTATAGTTTGTTCTGGAGGTACACCGTTTTGAATTAACTCTTGCCGCACATATTCGCTATTAGCAATGAAAGTAATTTTTAGCCTTTTCAAGACATCTAAAAACTGATGAGTGGTTTGAAGTTCTCTAAGAGTTCTTAAAGGTCTACGGCTACCACATTTATTTACTAATTTACCCCAAGTACATCCTAAGTAAGAAAAGTTGCGATCGCAGATTGTCCGTTGCTCTGCTAAATACTTTGTGCCGCTAGGGCAGTAAAATGAGTGATTATGAACGCTGAAGATAGCAGGACATTCACCTGTAAGCTGTAATAGCAAATCTGGACTGTGGATGTGCAACAGTTTGAACTGTTTTTGATCGATATTTTTAAGTGATTTTATCACGCGATCGCTAACATCAGGTGGTCGATGTTCAAACAGAGAAGCTAAATAAGTTTCAACACCTCCGCTCCCACCGACACCGAAACTTGAGCATTGATAGATGAGGTCTTTGTCAAAGATTTCCTGGGACATATTTTCTATTACTTTTAAGTATATAAGACTAATTTTAATAACTTATTTATCGGGATAATAAGTGTTTAAAATCTTATTGTTTTACTATTTGGCAAAATTATTGCTACATATTTAGTGGTTTACGGCTGTAGAGATTTACAGCCGATAAATATGTTGTAAGTACTTTGGTGATTGGATGTTGTTTCTAATCTTGCTGCCTTACTTCATACTGCATTTGATGATATTTCCAAAGCTTGCCTTTTAGTTCCAATAGTTCTTGATACTTACCTTGCTCTACTATCCGTCCCTGTTCTAAAACTACAACTTTATCTGCTTTAGAAATAGTAGAAAGACGGTGAGCGATCGCAATTACTGTTTTACCAACAGAGAGCTTTTCTAATGAATCTTGAATCAAGCGCTCAGATAGCGAATCTAAGGCGCTAGTTGCTTCATCCAAAATTAAAATTTCTGGGTTCCGTAGTA
>CAXUOL010000303.1:0-7795 GCA_964252435.1 uncultured Nostoc sp. | reverse complement strand
TGGCATTGGAAACCGCAGATATCGTACTGATGGCAGACAGGTTAGAAAAAATTGCTGTAGCGATGCATTTGGGCAGGCGATCGCAATTCATAGTAAAACAAAATATAGTTGTAGCGTTGAGTTTCATTATCTTGCTTTTAGTCGGCAACTTTCTCGGAAATATTAACTTACCCATCGGCGTCATTGGTCATGAAGGTTCCACAGTATTAGTTACCCTCAGTGGACTAAGATTATTGAAATAAGATAAAACGCAATACAGTTCAGAATGAGCAACAAAACCCAGATGTAGAGACGCGATTTATCGCGTCTTAAAAAACCAGAAATACCCGAAACCACTAAAATTGATGAATTAAAAACTTTCGCCGGGTCAAAAAAACAAAATTTGGGTATGTAGTATGGTCAATACTCAATTTACATTAGACGTAAATTATTATTTTTAACTCCTAACTCCTAGCTCCTAACTCCTAACTCCTAACTCCTAACTCCTAACTCCTAACTCCTAACTCTTGCTCATGCAAACCGATCCAAAACCAGGAACACTTTACATTGTCGGCACACCAATTGGCAACCTGGAAGATATTACCTTTCGGGCGGTACGAATTTTGCAAACTGTGGATATCATTGCTGCGGAAGACACACGTCATACGGGGAAACTGCTACAGCATTTTCAAGTTAAAACACCCCAGGTGAGTTACCACGAACACAATCGTACCAGCCGTATTCCAGAATTATTAGAGCATTTAGTTAATAATAAAGCGATCGCTCTTGTAAGTGATGCTGGGATGCCAGGTATTTCCGATCCTGGATATGAATTGGTGAAAGCCTGCATTGAAGCGGGAATTCCAGTAGTTCCGATTCCTGGCGCTAGTGCAGCAATTACCGCTTTGAGTGCAGCTGGACTACCAACAGATCGATTTGTCTTTGAAGGCTTTCTCCCGGCGAAAACTCAACACAGACAAGAACATTTAGAATCTCTGCAAACAGAATCTCGCACCTTGATTTTCTACGAATCGCCGCACCGTTTGCGAGATACTTTGCAAGACTTAGCTCTTGTTTGGGGAAGCGATCGCCAAATTGTGCTAGGACGGGAGTTAACTAAATTGTATGAGGAATTTTGGCGGGGGACAATTGCCCAAGCGATCGCTTACTACACCCAACGAGAACCCCAAGGTGAATATACATTAGTAGTAGCGGGAATTCCAGCCAGTCAGCCCCAACTGACAGAAGAAGAATTGAAAGCCGAATTGAAACAGTTAATTAGTCAAGGAATATCGCGATCGCAAGCTAGCCGTCAGTTAGCAAAATTTACTTCCCTTCCCCGTCGCCAACTATATCAACTAGCTCTTTCTATAGTCTCCAGTCCTGAACCTTGAACGGCTGATATCGCTTTTTTGAAAATCAAAAATCTAGATGTGAAATGTATATATTTCTTTATCCTTTCTTCCTTTTGTGTCCTTCACTACGCTTACCCATACAGGGAAGCAAGCTACACGTCGTCTCTCATATAGAATGCGGTTAGCTTCCTTATTTACATCTTGTATGATGTCAAATAGGATTGCTATACAAATACTTGAATGTACAGAATGTTACTAATTTGTATATTCATCCTCAAAGAGGACTTAGCGAATATTCAAATGATACCTAAAGATTTCTGATATTAGTTCTCTAGATAGATCGAAAATTTTGGAGACAAACTTTAATATGAAATAGTGAAATGCAAACAAAACAGATTCTCAGTGAAGGAGAAATTCGATGACTAACATTATTGCTTGGTTGATTTTGGGTTTAATTGCAGGTGCATTAGCTAAGTTATTTTATCCTGGAACCCAAGGTGGCGGTATTATCTCTACCATTATATTAGGAATCCTTGGAGCCGTATTTGGTGGTTATTTGGGTCAAGTATTGCTAGGAAGTAGTTCGGCAGCAGCTGCATCTGTAGGAGCTTTATCTCTGGGAAGCATTTTATTTGCTGTTATTGGTGCAATGATACTAATTTTCCTTTGGGGTTTACTAACTCGTCGAGCTGTGTAATTACCTCAAATATAGGTAACAATCTTGGGAATCACTTCTAACTGCAATAAACCGATAAAATGACATTAGAGAAAGAGCGAAGAACTATAGGAGTTTTCGCTGGGTATTCCGATGCACAATTGGTACTTCAGGAACTAAAAGCTTCTAATTTTCCAATGGACAAAGTTTCTGTTATTGCACGGAGTACAGAAGAACAAAGTGATATTGCTGGTGTTGAAATTAGAGAAAACACTGGCAATACATCCTCAAAAGATACTGCTGGAGCCGTTGCTAGTGATGCTTTAGGCGGTCTTACTGAATTATCAGTCAGTCTAGCCTTCTTAGTCGTTCCTGGTATAGGCCCAGTTATCTTAGCCGGAGCGGAAGTAACTGCGATCGCTACCACCTTAGCAGGTGGTTTGCCTGCTTTGTTCCTAAGTTTAGGAATTTCTGAAAAGCAAGCACAGAGTTATAGCGATCTTGTCTGTAAAGGTTACTATTTGATGATAGTGACCGGTATAGACATAGAAATTCGTCTTGCTAAGAGGATTTTTAATCGCCGTGATATTCAACAATGGGGGGTTTATGAGCCATACTCGACCCCAAATAATCGCTATAAACACGCACTTGGTATTTTTTATCGGCATCAAGACGCACAAGGAGCGCTGACTGAACTGAGAACTGCTGGCTTCCCAATGAGTCAGGTATCAATAGTTGTTAAAAATACAACCAATCTGAGTGATATTTCTGAGATAAATATCAGCAGTTCTGAAGATAAATATACTACTTTAGGACTTTCTGATGAGTTAGCTAGATATTATGAGCATCATCTGACTCTTGGTCATTACTTATTAGTATTAAAAAGCACTGATATCTATGTAGCAGGCGCAAGAGCTATCTTAGAGAGTAACAAGATTCAACATTTTAGTATTTATAGCCAATCTGAACTTGATGCTGCTAGAAGCGATCGCCAGGTTATTACGAACTTCTAATTAAACGTCAAGTTAATATCAAGAGGTTTGACGACACACCGTAATTATATTCCTGAAAATTATCTAGTTCAAGTAATACTCTTGTACTATAAGTAATTTTTATACTTACTTATATGGGTATAAATTGTCTTTGGAAACTTTAACTTTCCAGTAGAAAAAATACAGCTTGCGATAACTAAGGTTATAGTTGGTGTGTAGAATGATGTACAATGGCATAGACGTCATATCCACATGTAAAAGCCACTGTATTTAGCGTTCAGATAAATTGTGTTTTAATGAATTTAATTTTCACTATCCGGCTGCTTAATTTTACTATCCAGCCGTTTTTTCAAAGCTGAGAGTTATTTAACCATCACAATAGAATATTAAATGAGTATTGAATTATTTAATATTTTTCAAGTTTTTTTGAAAAAAAGGGATATCAATATTAAACCTAAGCAACAAGAGGGTGGTCTGCAAGTAAAATAATATTTGTTTCAAATAGTAAAATAGTAGTTTCATAACCAATCCTACCCATATCCGGTTCTGAACCCATTTCCATTTCTACAAGATAAGACCAGTGACCAGAGTTACGACAGCATTGTATTATGGTTCCCAATCCACCCAGAAATTCTACCTTTTGACCTTTGCAAAATTTAGGTCTTGCTAGATTAATTACTGCACTTATAAAAACTACCATTTTTTAGTAGAGTTTAATGTTAAATTTATAGTCCAAAAACAAGTATTTAATTATCCACCGCAAGATTCAATTACAAAATAAGGTAAATGCTTCTTTTGAAAGAAGTTATACTATCTAATGATTTGTTGTTAATAAAATGCTCAAAATGTTAGATAAAAATACTATATATGTACTTATATAATATCAAGTTACATTTGTAAATATGTAAGAATAGAGAATGATAATAGTTAGTGCGTAAACAACTAGGCATATTCCAGATGAACGAAATATTCTACATTTATTTTGGATAGCAAAACACAATCAGAATAGTCTCAAAAACAGAAATAATTTGAATACCTGCCTGGAATAATGTTGAACCGTTTGAAGATTGGAACCAAGATTGGAGTAAGTTTTGCCTTGAGTTTGGCAACACTGACCACCATTGGTCTAATCTCCTATCAGAGCACTAATGAGCTAATTGAAACTTCGCGCAAAGAAAGCCATACTTACCAAGTGTTAAGTCAGCTTGAAGACCTCAACTTGCAGCTGACAAATGCTGAAACAGGGCAACGTGGTTACGTTCTTACTGGGGAACAGCGCTATTTAGAACCTTATAACGCTGCCATTCAGGTACTGAATCAAAAAGTTAAGGATCTTCAGAAATTAACAACAGATAATCCCAAGCAACAACAGCAGCTGGATGTTTTACAGCCATTAATCACTCAGAAACTGGACGAACTTCAAGAAACTATCGATTTGCGCCAGAACCAAAGTTTTGAAGCTTCTCTGAAGGTCGTTATGACAGACCAAGGCAAGCAGCTAATGAGTGAAATCCGCAAAGTTATCCAGACGATGGAACATGAGGAGAATATACTGCTAAAACAGCGCTCTGAGAAGGCACAAGCAGCTGCTCGGCAAACACTTGCCAGTATTGTTTATAGTATTCCCTTATTTTCTTTGCTCTTAGCTTTGATTGGATTCGCCCTGACCAGACATATTTCAGTACCGCTGAAGCGAGTTTCTGATTTGGCTCAACAGTTGGCAGATGGGGATTTATCGGTCAGTTTACCAGATAGCGATCGCCAGGATGAAATTGGTGTGTTGACGCGCACCTTCAACCAAATGATCGTTAATCTGCGAAACACAACTCAAAAAAATGAGGAGCAAAACTGGCTAAAATCTAACTTAGCTGAATTTACCCAGATGCTCCAAGGACAGCGAAATCTGGAAAGTGCATCTCGCCTGATATTGTCGAATCTAGCACCAATGGTTGGGGCCTCACAAGGCGTTTTTTATGTGATGGACTCTATAGACGACCAACCTGTGCTGAAGTTGTTAAGTGGTTATGCTTACAAAGAGCGGAAAAACCTAGCAAATCAGTTTCGCTTGGGTGAGGGATTAGTGGGACAATCGGCCTTAGAAAAACAAAGAATCCTCCTTACGGAAGTTCCCAATGACTATATCCGGATCAGTTCCGGTTTGGGAGAAGCACCACCGCTAAATATTATTGTGTTGCCTATATTATTTGAGGCGCAGGTAAATGCTGTAATTGAACTTGCCTCTTTTGGGTCTTTTAGTGAGTTACACCTGACATTTCTAGAGCAATTGAGTGAAAACCTGGGTGTATTTTTAAATAACATTGCCTCACAATTGCAAACCCAGCAACTACTTGAAGAATCTGTTACTTTAACAGAGGAACTGCAAACCCAGCAAGAAGAACTACAGCAAAGCAATCAACGTTTGGAAGAACAGGCACAAGATTTAGAGGAATCACAATTTCTTGTCAAGCAATCTAACGAAGAATTGCAACAACTAAATGAGGAGCTGGAAGAAAAGGCAGAATTGTTAGAAGTTCAAAATCGGGAAGTAGCCCGCAAGAACCAGGAAGTTGAGCGGGCGAGGAAGTCTTTTGAAGAAAAAGCTGAACAACTGGCCTTGTCTTCCAAATATAAGTCAGAATTTCTGGCGAATATGTCCCACGAGCTGCGGACACCATTAAATAGCCTATTAATTTTAGCAAGGCTGCTAGCAGATAATTCTCTTAACAACTTGACCGAAAAACAGGTAGAGTACAGTCGGACTATTTACTCGGCTGGGACTGATTTGCTGGAATTGATCAATGACATTCTAGATTTAGCAAAAATTGAGTCGGGTACTATGTCGCTCGATATTGAGCAAATTGCTCTTGCAGATTTGGAAACATCTTTAGAGCAGACTTTCCGGCAAGTTGCCCACAATAAAGAACTCAGTTTTACTATTGAACGGGATCAGAAGTTACCACCGACAATTTATAACGACTCCAAACGTCTGCAACAAGTGCTGAAAAATCTTCTAGCTAACGCCTTTAAATTTACAGAACAGGGAGGTGTGAAATTACAAATATTCCAAGTTGATAATTCCATGATTGCTTTTGCTATCAGCGACACGGGCATAGGGATTCCAGCCGAAAAGCAGAAGATTATTTTCGAGGCATTTCAGCAAGCAGATGGTACCACCAGCCGCAAGTATGGCGGGACTGGCTTGGGCTTGTCCATCAGCCGTGAATTAGCTCAACTGTTGGGAGGGAGAATTGAACTACTCAGCCAACCAGGACAGGGAAGCACCTTCACCCTTTACTTGCCCAGGCGACAGGAAAAGAATGACCAAAATATCACCACACTACCCCTTGAGCCTATCCGCACAGCATCGACTATAAAAGAAGTGTCAATGGTGGAAAACCAACCCACAACTATTGACATCTCTCCATCAGTAAAAGTACTTCCCAGCTTACCCAATGATATTCCAGATGACCGGGAAATAATTCAACTAGGCGATCGCATTTTGCTAATTATCGAAGATGACGATAAATTCGCCCGCATCTTACTAGATATGGCACGTCAGCAAGGCTTTAAAACCATCGTTTCTTTACAGAGTAAACAAGGTTTAGCACTCGCGCAACAGTTTAAACCGAATGCGATTATGCTAGATATCCACATGCCAGAGATGGATGGTTGGACAGTGCTGGATCGTCTGAAGCATAAACCAGATACCAGACATATACCAGTACACATACTTTCTGTTGATGAAAGACAACAACGGGGATTACAGCTAGGAGCGATTACCTATTTACAAAAACCCGTGTCTCCAGAAGCGCTAACTCAGGTATTGACTGAGATTAAAGGCTTTATTGAGCGTCAGGTAAAAAATCTCCTAATTGTAGAAGATGACGCAGTACAAGCCCAAAGTATTATCGAACTGATTGGTAACGGCGATGTCCAGAGTACAGCAGTAGGTACGGGGGCAGAAGCCCTCTCAATTTTGCGATCGCATCACTTTGATTGTATGGTACTGGATCTTGGTCTGCCCGATATGAGCGGGTTTGCCCTAATTGAGCAGATAAAACTTGAACCCAGGCTTTTGAAACTGCCGATAATTGTTTACACCGGCAAAGAACTCAGCCGACAAGAAGAAACTAAATTGCGGGGACTTGCAGAGACAATTATTATTAAAAATGTGCGATCGCCAGAGCGGTTGTTAGATGAAACTGCCCTATTTTTGCATCGGGTACAAGCAAATTTGCCCACACCAAAGCGGCAAATGTTAGAGCAACTACATCAAACTGACCCGGTGCTAGCTAATCGGAAAATTTTGATTGTAGATGATGACCTGCGAAATATTTTTGCCCTGACCAGCTTTTTAGAAAGCTATCAGATGCAAGTGCTGTTTGCCGAAAACGGCAAAGATGGCATAGAGACACTGCAAACTAATCCTGAAATTAATATAGTTTTAATGGATATCATGATGCCAGAAATGGATGGTTACGAAACCACCCGCGCCATCCGCCAGCAACAACAGTTTCGCTCACTACCAATCATTGCTTTAACTGCCAAAGCTATGCCAGGTGATAAGGAAAAGTGCATTGAAACTGGAGCTTCTGACTACATCACCAAACCTGTAGATACTGAGCAACTGCTTTCACTACTCCGAGTTTGGCTGTATCGGTAAGGAGTCACGTCGCTTTGCTCCCAATTCAAAATTCAAAATTCAAAATTCAAAATTAATGATCCCCATAAATAAATTCCTACCATGTATACACAAGTCGAATTACCCCCCTTAATCCCCCCGATGCATTGGGGGGAAATAAGAAATCTTGTTC
>CAXUOL010000302.1:0-7800 GCA_964252435.1 uncultured Nostoc sp. | reverse complement strand
TAAGAAGCGTTAAACTTCATTGCAAATTAAGAAGTTAGTCCAAACAACGTGATAGTTTTTGGTCATGAAGAGAGACAGCACAGGATTAACACAGGAGAACACAGTGGCAATGGAATCAAATTTATTAACGGATGCGGGCGCAGATGAAGTGAATCAAGATTTCAGTGAATATGTCGCCAATCTGCAACTTCACATGACTCTGCAAGCTCGCAATCTTGTTCCAACGCTGAAGCAAACACTGGTAGACAGTCGCCACCAATTACTCCATCAAACCCAAGCCCACTTTGAAAAGCTAGTTTCTCGGCAAGGGTTATAAAATATATACAAATTTTAATCAAAATTCAAATAAAATAAGGGCAGATGTTGTTGGGTCAATACCAATGGTGTTCTCACAAGGTCTGCTTTTTCTGCTTTTTAAGTATTAAGTTACTAAAATCAACCTTTTGGCACAATAGTAGAGAGCAGAAACTAGTTAAGATTATTGCAGCAGTTCCTTCCTTTGAAGAGCAGTTAGTTAAGGCTAAATGGCGGCTCGAATAAAAATGACTTCATTACTTCCCAGAAACCTCAGCGTTGTTATCCGACCAGTCCAATACCGGGATCTGGACGGAATTGAGCGCATAACTCAAGAGTCATTCGCAGCCCTTACTCCCCAGGGAGCAGGTTTTGCCATCAGCCAGATGCAAAGGCTGCGTCGCTGGTATGGATTACTCAAATTTTTAAGTTGGTTTCCTAACCCGTTACAGTATCGCCTTTGTGCTTTTGTCGCAGAGCAAGGGCGAATACTTTTAGGAATGATTCAAGTGTCACCCTTTAACCGCACACGCAGTACTTGGCGGATTGATCGAGTGCTATTAGAGCGTGGTGTCGATAAACAAGGAATTGGTTCGCAACTTTTACGTCATTGCTTTGAGTCGATTTTGGAAGCTCGCACTTGGCTACTAGAAGTTAATATCAATGACATAGAGGCGCTGGCACTATATCGGCAAAATGGATTCCAGCGTCTGGCAGAAATGACATACTGGGAAATTGGGGCAGAATTACTGGCTGAATTAGCACAAGCAGAGCCAGACTTGCCCAATCTCTTGCCAGTGAGTAATGCTGATGCTCAGTTGCTGTATCAATTAGATACGGCATCGATGCCACCTTTGGTACGTCAGGTTTTTGACCGCAATACCCGCGACTTTAAAACCAGTTTGTTTGGCGCTTTAACTGATGCAGTCAAGCAATGGCTGACCAAAACAGAAGTAGTCAGTGGTTACGTATTTGAACCGCAACGCAAAGCTGCGATCGGCTATTTTCAGGTGCAACTCGATCGCAAGGGGGAAGTTCCCCATGCCGCAACGCTGACAGTTCATCCTGCTTACACGTGGCTTTATCCAGAATTACTATCCCAACTGGCTCGCATTGCCCAAGATTTTCCTCAGCAAGGATTACAACTAGCCTCCTCAGACTATCAAGCAGAGCGAGAAGAATATTTGGAGCGAATTGGAGCAAAACGGATAGAACATACATTAGTGATGTCTCGCTCTGTGTGGCATAAGCTACGGGAGTCTAAATTCGTCTCCTTAGAAGGAATCCAGTGGACTGATATGCTGCAAGGTTTACAACCGACTCGTAAACCTATACCAGG
Organism: uncultured Nostoc sp.; assembly: GCA_964252435.1. Taxonomy (GTDB): domain Bacteria; phylum Cyanobacteriota; class Cyanobacteriia; order Cyanobacteriales; family Nostocaceae; genus Nostoc. Next base: position 6,167 of record CAXUOL010000302.1, on the reverse strand, counting down.
TGGAATGTCATGGATACAACCAGGAAAGTTGCCATCGTCAGATAAACCTCTGCAAAGCTTGTCAGAACCGATTAACTTTTCGGTAAAAAACCCTAGCATAGAAACATCGCCGATTGCTGAATCAGTAGATGGACAGCAGGAGAATTAGTGTGATATCCCAAGAGCAACCAAAACCGTTTATTTCCGCATTGGGACTAGATTTTGGTCGCAAGCGAATTGGTGTGGCTGGGTGCGATCGCACGGGTTTAATTGCCACGGGTATCACCACAATTGAGCGTACATCTTTTGAGCAAGATGTCAAGCAAATCCGACAAATAGTTAATGAACGTGAGGTGCAAGTTCTAGTTATGGGCTTACCTTATTCAATGGATGGCTCACTAGGATTTCAGGCTCGTCAAGTTCAGAAATTTACTACAAGACTTGCTAAAGCCCTAAACCTGCCTGTGGAATATATGGATGAGCGATTAACTTCATTTCAAGCAGAGCAACTGCTGATAGCTGAAAACCGCTCCCCATCACGCCATAAAGGTTTGATTGACCGCAAGGCAGCGGCTTTAATTTTACAACAATGGCTGGATATTAAGCGTGCCAACTCCCATAGTTCAGTTGCGGCTATTCAATATTGATACCTTTTAACATGATATTCTGAAAACGATTAGCCAGCAGTTGTATCTACGTATAAAGCTATTTGTTTGACATAATAATATGTCATTAACTATAGTTAAACGATTTTCAAACTTGCTGGTATTTATTAAATTTCTACATTTCGGCTATGTTTTCCTCTCCATTTCCTGAAGAAAATGATAACGCTCATGCGGGTTCCATCACTTTAACCGATGACAAAGGGCGATCGCTCGACTGTTATGTAGAGCATTCCCTAGAGGTAGATGGACAAGAATACGTTTTGCTTCTTCCTGTAGACTCACCTGTAGAAATTTTTTCTTGGGAAGGGGACGGTGAGGAAGAAGAAGCAGTTCTGGTAGAAGATGACGCCATCATTGAGCAAATTTTTGCTAATGCCCAAGCTGTACTATCTGAGCAGAACTTGATACTGAAGAACACAGCCTATGCTCTGACAGTTGCAGGTGATTTACCGCCAGTAGAAGAATCAGAACTCTTCACCTTAGAAATCGAAGACGAAGGGGCAGATTTAGAGCCTGAGCAATTACAGCTACTCGCTAGCTTCTATGATGAAGATCAGGAGTATGCAATTTATACACCCCTAGATCCCCTGTTGTTTTTTGCACGGATAACAAAAACAGGTGAGCCTGAATTGCTTTCTCCAGAAGAGTTCCGCAAAGTGCAGCCTCTGTTAGAAGAACATCTTTTTAATGAAGTTGAATAAGATTAAAAATTCAAAATGTAATATTTTCATTTTGAATTTTTTAATTGCTAATTTTTCATTGAAATCACAATTTAGTTAAATCTTTGATTATGTCCCATTAAATGTTAAAAGCAATGAAACATTAACACTAAATTGGGGCAATTAGTATTGTTTAATATCCTGGAAAAAGTATTTTGGCAGGGATTTTTAATTCGACGATCTAAAAGGATGTTTGAAAAGTCATGATTGATGTATCAAACATTTTTTACCCCTTCCTAACCCTCCCCGTATGTATTGGGGAGGGAACCGGATTTTTCTTGTTTCCCCCCAATACATCGGGGGGACTAAGGGGGGTAATAATGCAATTAAAATCACAGCCAATCACTTTTCAAACAACCTCTAAAATCCCAAATGTAGAATGAGGTGCTGAAAATGGCTTATAGCGATTTTACATTAAGTAAATTTAAAAAGTCATTCAGTATCCGCATTGATGAAGAAACTGATTTATGTGCTGACATAGAACCTTTACAGCCAAGTGAGAAACTAAAAAATTCTTTAGAAGAAACTACAGAACTGGCTTTAGCAATTAATACTGAAAAAGCTCGCTCAGAAATGATTATCACTCCGATATTGTTGGAGGTAAGACGCAGGGCTAATTATCCAATTAGCTTATTTTCAGGAACAGATTTTAATGTAGATGTAGAAAAAGGTCTGAATGGATACTGTGACTTTATTATCAGTCGTTCTAGAGAGCAGCTAACTATTAATGTGCCAGTGGTGGTGATTATTGAAGCCAAAAATGAAAATATTAAAGGTGGATTAGGTCAATGTGCAGCCGCAATGTTGGCAGCACAATTGTTTAATCAACAAGAAGGAAATGAAATTAGTAAAATTTATGGTGCGGTAACAACAGGCGACATTTGGAAGTTTTTGAAGTTAGAAGAAAACGATATATTTATTGATTTGAGTAATTATTACATCAAAGAGATAGATAAGATTTTAGGAATTTTATCTCAAAATGTTCAGGGAGACATTCCAGGATGGAGTTCGACTAACTAAACTGTATTAGGTTATGCTCATTTGTCTGAAGCTCTTGAAATTTGACTGTTGACTATGGTCTGGAACAATCTTTTACAGCCTGACTTGATTTTAGAAGGTTCAGTGTTGAACCTAACACCAGATATTATCCAAAAATACGGGCTTAAAGGGCTGGTATTGGATGTAGATGAAACTTTAGTACCCTTTACAGTGGGGATGGCTTCCCCAGAACTGCGAGAATGGGTAGAACAAATCCGTATCTGTACTGCATTGTGCTTGGTAAGTAACAACCTCAGTGAAGCGCGAATTGGTGGAATTGCGCGATCGCTCAATCTACCTTACTACTTAGGTGCAGCCAAGCCTTCCCGACGCAAAATTAGAGCAGCACTGAGGGGAATGGATCTACCAGTGCATCAAGTGGGAATGGTAGGCGATCGCTTGTTTACCGACGTTTTAGCAGGTAATCGTCTGGGAATGTTTACCATTCTAGTCGAACCGATTGTTCATGCTGATGCGGCTCTGCGCTCTCATCCCGTCCGCAACTTTGAAGTTTGGATATCTGAAATTCTGGGAGCCTCTATTACCCCCAAGAAAACCAAGATTCACAAAAGTTGAGAAATCGTCAGGAAAGTAAATCTAAAGAAATGGTTAAGGAATCTTACTGGAACCAAAAAATCGGGGATCATAAGTATTAATAACATGGGGTCAGCCAAAAAAAACCCTAACTCATACTAAGTAAATATACTTCCGTAAAGCGTCAACCTTCACTATAGAGGGATTGGCGCTTTACAAATTGAGTTAGGAGTTAGAAGTTATGAGTTATGAATTAAAATTCAACTCCTAACTCCTCACTCCTAACTCCTCACTTTTTAAATGCCACTAACAATTGTTGTCAAAATTGGTACTTCCAGCCTAACTCAACCAGAAACGGGACAATTAGCACTTTCTACCATCGCTACGTTGGCGGAAACACTCTGCCATTTAAGACGCCAAGGACATCGGGTGATTTTGGTTTCTTCTGGCGCTGTAGGCGTGGGTTGTGCGCGGTTGGGTTTAACTGAACGTCCCAAAGCGATCGCACTCAAACAGGCTGTAGCAGCAGTTGGACAAGGCAGGTTAATTCGGATATATGATGATTTATTTACTACTCTGCAACAGGCGATCGCCCAAGTATTATTGACTCGCAGTGACTTGGTACAGCGCAGCCGCTATCTCAATGCCTACAACACTTTTCAGGAATTACTGGGATTGGGAGTGATCCCCATAGTAAATGAAAATGATACCGTAGCAATAGACGAACTAAAATTTGGTGATAATGACACTCTTTCAGCATTGGTTGCGAGTTTAGTAGAAGCAGATTGGCTATTTTTGCTCACCGATGTCGATAGGCTATACTCAGCCGATCCCCGTTCTGTACCAGATGCGCGACCGATCGCTTTAGTTAGTAGCATTAAGGAATTAACTCAATTACAAATACAAACAGGTTCCCAAGGTTCTCAGTGGGGTACTGGTGGGATGGTGACAAAGATTTCGGCTGCGAGAATTGCGATCGCGGCTGGAGTGCGGACTGTAATTACCCAAGGGCGATTTCCTCGGAATATCGAAAAAATTATTCAAGGTGAACTGATTGGGACGCATTTTGAACCGCAACCGGAACCAACTTCGGCGCGTAAACGTTGGATAGCTTACGGACTTTTACCTGCGGGGAAATTGTATTTAGATGAAGGTGCGATCGCGGCAATTTCTCTAGCAGGAAAATCGTTATTGGCTGCTGGAATTAAGCTAGTAGAAGGAGAGTTTGACACACAGGATGCCGTGCAATTGTGTGACACTAACGGTAATGAAATTGCCAGAGGACTTGTAAATTACAACAGCAATGAACTGCAAAAGATTCGCGGCTGTCATTCACGAGAAATTTCCACAATTTTAGGATATGCCGGTGCAGAAACCGTCATTCATCGGGATAATTTGGTTTTGACTTAAAATGGAAATGGGATAAATTTTGTGACTATTAACTGAGAGAGTAAAAATATTATGACTCAAACGTTAGAAAATGCTGTTAACTTACCAGAAGAACAACGCTTCTTTCGACATGGGTTAAGTTGGGAACAGTTTAAAGCAATTCAAACTAGCTTTGAAAATGTACCAGGAGTGCGCTTATTTTATTGTGATGGAGTCTTAGAAATAGTGACTATTGGTAAGCCTCATGAGGTGATTAAGCGTTTAATTGCTGCACTGCTGATTACTTATTTTGAAATCAGGGGTATTGAATTTTTTCCCAGTGGAAGTTTTAGCCAGATTGTTCCCAAGATAGTAGAGTATCAAGCTGACTTATCTTATTGCTTTGGAAACGACAAACCTATACCAGACTTGTGCATTGAAGTAGTCATTACTAGCGGTAGTCCCGTAAAGTTACAGAAGTACAAATTAATGGGAGTCCCGGAAGTTTGGTTTTGGGAAGATGGCACAATTGAAGTTTACTGCTTACGAGAACAAGAATATGAAAAAGTTGTTCACAGTGAGTTATTTAGAGAATTAGATTTATCGCTGCTCAATCGTTGTCTTTTATTATCGTCTCCCTTGGAAGCAATTAGAGAGTTTCGTCAAAATATTCAACGGTAATAATAATAGGTTAAATGAAAGAAAATATTTTAATATCGCTCAGAGTGTTAATTTTTACATTAGATTTATAATTAGAAGTTTAATGGTGTGATAACAAAGAAGGCAGTTGATACATGGAGTAAAAGACACGCGCTCCACATGCCTCAAGTAGAGTAGCCTCACTTTGCTCGGTGTAACCTAAAACTCTCATACCAGCGGCAACACCTGCACGTACACCCAAAACGCTATCTTCGACAACCGTACAGGATGCAGCTTGAATTCCCATATTTTTAGCAGCATGTAAGAATAAGTCAGGTGCTGGCTTCCAACTTCCAATTTCATATGAACTAAAGATACGTCCTTCAAATCGAGGCAGTAGGTTAGTTACACGCAAAGCTAACTTAATTTTTTCCGGTGGGCCACTGGAAGCAACGCAAATAGGTAGATTAATCTTGTCTAAAGCTGCTTCTATTCCTTCTACAGCAAGTAGTTCACGCTCGAATGCTTGAGCGGTACGGGTACGAAGCTGAGTTACAAAATCTTGCGGCATCTTTTTTCCAAGTCTTTGCTCAATGACAGCAACACAATCAGCCATTTTGCAACCCTTAAATAACAAAATGGCTTCTTCAAGTTTCATTGCAAGTCCAAACTCAGCGACAAATTCTACAAGAACGCGATTGCCTAATCCCTCGCTGTCTACTAACACTCCATCACAGTCAAAAATAACTAATTCTGTTTGCACACGCTCTACGCCTCACTCATTTACAAATTCGGGATTGTTATAGAAGCGATCGCCACTCCGCCCCATAAAGGTGCATCATCCCCTAGAACCGCCGACACAATTTCAAAATCAACTTCCGGTAAAGCCGTCTCCCGCGCCACCTGACGCACCACCCGCCAAAAATCTTCCCCCGCCATCCTCACAACGCCCCCCAACACAAAGCGCTGCGGATTCATCAAATTCGCCACATTGCCAATACCCACACCCAGCGCCCAAGCAGCCTTATGCAAAACTTCCTTCGCCAAATCATCCCCAGCCGCCGCAGCTTCACTTACCAACTGTCCCGTCAGCAACGTTAAATTATCCCCCACCAAACTCCTCAAAACCTTTCCTCCTTGGCGTCTTGGCGGTTCGTTCTCCAAAATTTCTCTAACATTTTGCGCCATATAAGGCCCCGAAGCCAAACGTTCCACACATCCCCGC
>CAXUOL010000301.1:0-7816 GCA_964252435.1 uncultured Nostoc sp. | reverse complement strand
ATACATCAAGGCTTTTAGGCATTGTGAACTTTTTTATCGGTTGTGCTGTTTGGGCATATAAAGGTTGGGTAGGCGAACTCTATCCCCAAGGTACTCGCACTGCTGATTTTCTCCATCTCTACAGTCGTCGCTTCACCACTGTAGAAGGTAACACCACCTTTTATGCCGCACCTAACCAAGAAACTGTAACCCGTTGGGCTACCGAAACACCAGCAGGTTTTGAATTTTGTCTAAAATTACCGCGAGATATTACCCATCAAGGGTTGCTAAAACCTTATATACCAGCTGCTTTAAAATTTCTGGAGGGGATGCGCCCTTTAGGTAAGCATCTTGGCCCAATGTTTGCCCAGTTACCACCCAGCTATGCACCTGCATTACTTGACGACTTGTCCAACTTTCTGGAAGCTTGGCCGCGTACAGAAGCACCCCTAGCAGTGGAAGTTCGGCATCCCTACTGGTTCAAGGAACCCCATGCTAGTAATTTGACGGCGCTTTTAGAAAAGTTAGGTGTAGGACGAGTACTGTTAGACTCGCGCCCCATTTACACTGGAGATGATGACCCCCAATTACAATCGGAACGACGCAAACCGAAATTACCGTTGCAATTGAGTGTAACAGCACCTTTTACTCTGATTCGGTTTATTTCTCATCCGAATTTATCAGTGAATCAGCCATTTATGGAAGAGTGGATAAGGCAGATTCAGCAATGGTTACAGATGGGAGTGCGAATTTATTTCTTTGTCCATTGTCCAATAGAAGCGCGATCGCCCAACACAGCCCGTCACTTCCAACAGCTATTGGAACAAAATGGTACACTAGTTCCACCCCTACCTTGGAATAACCTTGAGCATCCCCCCAATCAACTCAGTTTATGGCGATCGGATTTAGTAGATAATTGATGTTGTCATAGTTTTCTGTCTAGTTCCACCAAAGGAGGTTGAGATGAGTCGTCTTCTTTATGAAAAATCAGTCTCATATATAGGATATCTCATCATTCCATTTGTTTTTGGCAAGGCGGATAATTACGAAATTTATTCGTATAAAATGCTATCTGAAATTGGGCACCGAAGCCAATTTCATAAAGCAGAAAATCCAGCAGGAATCTATGGAAGTGACGTTAGTAATATCATTGATATTGCTAAAGAGCATATCGATCAAAATTCCGAGTTTGTTCATCAAGGGGATAGTTTTAAGTCTCGTTATGTTTATCGGAACAATTTGATTATCATCTTCCAAGAAAGAGACAAATATTTTTATGACCATTACCCACCAGAGTTATTGAATAATATTGCAGCTCCAAAGTTATTCAAATCTGAATATGAATGTCTAAATTGGATTAAGCAAGGGTTTGATGGGCGATATGTGCGGCAAAGAGCTATTTGAAAAAGGTAGGAGTATTTGCATTTGTGTATTACAGATATAGCGGTTCCCATTCAGATGCGATATAACGTTGTACTGCATCTGAATGTGAACTGCTATAATTTCTCAAACATTGCATTTTCTAACCCAATACGCTTGGGTTAGCGCCAAAAACCTTTCAGGACTTACGGAAAAACTCTCTGAAACTCTTATTCCTTTGTGTCCTTTGTGCCCTTTGTGGTTCGTTTTTCTTAATTTTTGGGTAAGTCCTGCTCTTAACCCAAGCGTATTGATTTTCAACCTTGACTTATTGCGCTTGGCTCCATGTAAATAATTTCCCAAATGTGGCCATCTAAGTCAGCAAATCCATGTCCATACATAAAACCGTGATCTTGCGGTTCATTGTAGGTTGTTCCACCAGCAGCGACAGCCTTGCGAACTATTTCATCAACTTGTTCTCGGCGATCAGAAGATAAACACACAAGCACTTCTGTGCTTTTTGTGGCATCACAAATTTCTTTGGGAGTAAACGTCTTAAACTTCTCATGGGTCAAGAGCATGACAAAAATGTTTTCAGACACAATCATACAAGTGGAAGTTTCGTCAGTGAATTGAGAATTAAACTCAAAGCCGAGTTGAGTAAAGAACTCGATCGATTGATTGAGGTTTTTAACTGGCAGATTAACGAAAATTTGAGTACTCATGGGTTCTTCTTTTGAATTATTGTACAGTGAAAGATCGGCGAAAAATCGCTGAGATTTTACAGGGAAGATGCCCATAAGCGCCTCCCCACAAGTCAAAATAATTCGTAATTGATAATTCGTAATTCGTAGTTGTTACCCCACGACTTCAGTCGGGGGCTTGAAAAAAGGAATAATGTTTTTATCTCCATCAATAAATTGAGGAGCCACTGCGGTGGACGGGTTTCCCGGCATAAAGCAAGTGGCGTGGGCTTGTCCATTAATTACGAATTACGAATTACGAATTACGAATTAGTAATTATTCGGTCAAGCAGTCTTCTGGCAGTTGACCATCCACGGAATACCGAATTGATCGACCAACATACCAAAGCGGATAGACCAAAAGGTTTGATCGATCGGCATTTTCACTTTTCCGTTTTCTGCCAGGGTATGAAAGATGCGTTCTGCCTCCGCTGGCTCGTCAATGCTGATTTGCACGTAAAAGCCTTGGGGTGTTTCAAAATATCCAGGCGGACTGTCAGACCCCATCAAGAGGCGATCGCCCAGATCGAGGCAGACGTGCATGATTTTGTCATGCCATCCGGCAGGTATATGCTCGGCTGAGGGTGCATCTTTGTGGGTCAGCATCATGACAATTTTGCCGCCAAGACAGTGTTCGTAGAACTTGAACGCTGCTTCACAGTTGCCGTTGAACATGAGATAAGGATTGAGTTTCATGGCGTTGGCTCAGTAGATTAGCTTATGGGTTGAGCGTGAATACAGCTTGAGAAGTCTCTGGATCGAATGGAACCGAGAGATGTTCGTGTAATATCTGCCATTCGCCTTGATTTTTCTGGCAGACAGCGGTGACGCGCATCCACGTCTGCATTGCCGGATGGTCTTGGGTTCCTGTGAAGCGAAATAGCCAATGTGCAACTGCTAAGTCTTCACTGACGGTAATCTTGAGGTCTCGTGTTTCAATTTCAAGGCTGTCGGGGAAGTAAGGCAAACATTCTGACCACACTTGACCCCAAGCATCTTTTCCTTGGGTTTGGAAAGGAGGTTTAACATCGAAGACGATAACCTCGTTGGCATAACGGGACATAATTTGCTCAACATCCTTGGTGCAGATGGCACGTTGTTGCTCGGCAATTAGTTGGCGAATCTGAACTTCATTAGTTGCGATCGTGTTTTTAGTTGTCATCGTCATCTCTCCTTTTAGGTTGAGGTTGAGTGCAGTTACGAATTCTCTGGCAAGCCTGCGACTTCAATTACAGGTCGAATTTCAACGGTGCCGACGCGTGCGCTTGGTATTCGGGCGGCGATCGCGATCGCTTCGTCGAGATCCTGAGCATTAATCAGAAAAAAACCGCCCAATTGTTCGCGGGTTTCTGCAAACGGCCCGTCAGTTACTAGCGGTTTGCCGTCGCGCACCCGAAGGCTGGTTGCAGTGGCGACAGGGTGGAGCGGGGCAGTTGCGAGATACTGCCCCTTCGAGTTGAGTTGTTGTGCCAGTTGCGCGGATTCTACATAACAATGTTCCCGTTCGGTTTGGCTGAGGGCATTTTCCTCCAGGTAAATCAGCAGCAAATATTTCATCGGGTTGCCTCGTTTATTTCCCTTTGTTAGTAAGTCGAACGGTGCTGACTCAAATCGACACTCCGCCAAAAATTTTTATCGTTTAGTACGATCGAGGTATACCTCCCTTGTTTCCCTTCTTTCGTAAGTCGAATGGTGCTGCCTCAAATCGACACCTCGCCAAAAATTTTTTATGTCAGGTACAATCCCAAACGCAAAAACAGACGTAAACCAAGCGATCGCCTCCCTTTACCGGGCTGAATGGGGACGGATCGTCGCCATCCTCATCCGGTTGGTGGGGGATTTCGATGTGGCTGAAGAAGCAGTACAGGAAGCCTTTATAGCCGCCGTAAATCAATGGCAGTCTAGCGGCGTGCCCGATCTCCCCCGGGCGTGGATCGTCAAAACAGCCCGATACAAAGCCATCGATCGCCTCCGACGGCGAACACGGCTGACGGAAAAACTGGAATGGTACGCCGCCTCCGGGTTAATCCCAACCCGCGAGGAGCCAACTTACGACACAGACGAAATTCCAGACGAGCGGCTGCGGCTGATCTTTACTTGCTGCCACCCAGCACTGGCGATCGAGGCGCAGGTGGCTTTGACGCTGCGGCTGCTGGGCGGACTTGAAACAGATGAAATTGCGCGGGCGTTTCTCGTGCCCACGGCAACGATGGCGCAACGGCTGGTGCGTGCCAAGCGGAAGATTCGGGATGCAGGTATTCCCTATAAAGTGCCGGATACAACCGATCTGTCTGTGCGGGTAGACGCAGTGCTGACGGCGATCTATCTGATTTTCAATGAGGGCTACGCGACAACTAGGGGCGAGACGATGGTGAGGGCTGACCTCTGCACAGAAGCGATTCGGCTGGGTCGCCTCGTGAGGACGTTGATGGCACCGCAACCGCCCTCAGAAGTGACTGCACTCTTGGCGTTGATGTTGCTGCACGACTCCCGGCGCGATGCCCGTTTGGATGAGGCAGGCGATCTGGTGTTGCTTGAAGATCAGGATCGTCGTCGCTGGAACCAACAGCAGATTGCTGAGGCGCTACCGCTCGTTGAAGAGGCATTGCGGGGCGAAATTGGTTCGTTTGCAGTGCAAGCTGCGATCGCGGCACTACATTGTCAGGCAGCACAAGCAGAAGAAACGGACTGGTTACAAATTGCCCGCCTCTACGATTTGCTCGAACGCTTACAGCCCTCGCCAATTGTGTCGCTGAACCGGGCGGTGGCGATCTCAATGATAGAGAGTCCTCAGACGGCCCTTGGACTCATTGATGGGCTTGCCCCCCAACTTAACGACTACCATCTATTTCACGCCACCCGTGCCGAGATGCTGCGCCGCATCGGAGCTTCAGCGTCAGCCGCACAGAGCTACGCGATCGCGCTCATGCTAGTTACTAATGACAGCGAACGCCGCTTTCTGGAGCGTCGGCTGCGCGAAGTTCAGCCTTAAGAACAGGGGAATTTTACCAAGAAGCGATCGCACAGTGGAGATAAGCTGTTAAACACCTAATTTACACATTTAGATAGCAGGGGAGCAGAGGGGCAGAGGAGCAGGGGAGAAGGATTGACGCTTTTTCTCCAAAATCAACAATATGCAAGTTAAACGCGTATTAGCTTATATACAAATCTAAAGACTTTATTAAATAGCTACCCAGGTAAAAAATGGGTAGTTCTCCGCTATCTTTAAGCAAGCGATTCAGGGATGATTAATTCTATAGAAAAGCGCTAGCACAAATTTTAGGCTGGCATTTAATAAACTGCATATAAAGCAAAGCCCTGAACTTTTATCAGGGCTTTTTAAATCTAAGCTTATCAATCGCAGCCTTTTAAGTCTTATTATTTTATTGAAGCGATCGATTATTTATACAGTAATGCTAGTGCTAAAAGACTGATGGCAAGACTGAGGAAATTGATGCTGCGAGAAAACCGCGATTTTCATGTTATTCAAGAAATAAAAGCTGCTTTTCGTCAGTATTCTTTCCTCAGTTATGGCATTTGCATTTTAGGCTCAAGCACCTACCAAAATTGCTCTATAAATAATCTACAGAATAAACTACGATAAAACTATCGAAATAGTGTGTTTAAAGATTATGAGTAATACTAAAAAAGTTAGTGACGACTTGAGCGCCGCTCCTCAACTAACTTCTGAGGAGTTAAAACAGGCAGTCCAAGAGGGTTTTAAGTCAGTGCTAAACCTACGTTCTCCCGATGAAGCAGGTTTTCTCAGTGACGAACAGCAGCAAGCTCAAGCGGCTGGACTGCAATATGCCAATATCCCATTAAAGCCTTCAGAACCAAATCAAGAGCAAACAGAATTAGCAATTCAAAAGATTGAGAACTTACCCAAACCAATTTTAATTCACTGTGCTGCTGGAGCAAGGGCTGGTGGTATCGCCTTGATTGCCAATGCTATTAGTGAAGGTCTGACTTATGAGGAAATTAGTCAGAAAGCTCAAGAGCTTGGTTTAAATTTAGAACAACCCCACCTCAAGCAATTCCTACTTGAAAAGTATATTGCCAAGCAAAAATGACTAACTCAACCCCAAGTCGTTTGGGTGAACTCGCCAACCTGTTTTTTAAACTTGGTGTCATCGGCTTTGGGGGCCCGGTTGCCCATATTGCCATGATTGAAGATGAAGTGGTTAAGCGGCGTCAGTGGTTAACAAGAGAGCATTTTCTAGATTTGCTGGGCGCTACTAACCTAATTCCTGGGCCAAATTCTACAGAAATGGCTATCCATATAGGATACATCTATGCAGGATGGCTGGGGCTGATTGTGTCAGGTGTCTGTTTTGTCTTACCTGCGGTTCTAATTACTGGTGGGTTTGCTTGGGTTTATGTTGCCTACGGTACTCTACCCCAAGTCGCTCCTTTACTTTATGGCATTAAACCGGCTGTTTTAGCAATCATTATCAATGCCCTGTGGGGCTTGGCAAAAAAGGCTGTGAAAACTCGCCAATTACTAGTAATCGCTTTCGCTGTGGCATTGCTAACATTGTTATTCAAATTAAATGAAGTAATTGCCCTATTAATTGGGGGATTGCTGGGTATGGTTTGGTTACATTCTGGCGAGAAAAACGACAAACCAGGAGATAAAACCAGCTTTCTGATTGCTAGTTTCAGCACAGGTGCAACTTTGAAAGCATCAGCTGTACTTGCGGCATCAGTAGCTACTGCATCTACTGTAGCCAATGTTTCTTTATGGCGGTTGGGTTGGTTTTTTCTCAAAGTCGGTAGTGTATTATTTGGTGGTGGCTATCTTTTGGTAGCTTTTCTGCAAGGGGGATTAGTTCAAGAATACGGCTGGCTGACACAACAGCAGTTATTAGATGCGATCGCAATTGGCCAATTTACCCCTGGGCCAGTACTGTCTACTGCTACGTTTATCGGTTATATCATTGCTGGCATACCTGGCGCAATTGTTGCTACCATTGGAATCTTTCTACCTTCTTTTGTTTTCGTTGCTGCCCTGAATCCCCTAATCCCACGCTTACGAGCTTCTTCTTGGACTAGAGTATTTTTGGATGCTGTGAATGTTAGTGCTGTGGCGCTAATGGTTGTTACTACTTTGCAGTTGGGGGTAGGGACTTTAATATTACCACAAGCCCCATTTGTAGATTTTCTCGGCTTGGCGATCGCGATCGTCTCAGCCATTTTAGCTATTCACTTTCGTATCAATGCTGCATGGCTGGTCTTTGGTAGCGCCTTCATTGGCTGGGGTGCTTCACTCTTAGGCTACACTCGATGAAATTGCAATATTGTAGATTACTAGCAGCTATTAGCTTGACCTTAAACGCTTATTAATTTAAGTGTATTTTTTGACTTAAGCTTTCTATCCTCTCTATGACTCGAATTGATAGAGATTGTTCTGATTTTGACAGATGAAGTCAGTTAAAAAATAGATATATTAAATATTGCTTTCAAACTATTTTTATGTGATAATCACCATTAAATACAGTAAATACATAGTTTTACAGTAGTTAGTGCTCAGAATTCAAAAATTTAGCTTTTTATCTATTTTTAAATAGATGTAGGTTGGGTTGAGCAACGCGAAACCCAACATTGATCGGAGTGTTGGGTTTCGTTCCTCAACCCAACCTACAATTTTTTGGCAACAATGTAGCCTTGTCACGCCACTACATATATTTACTTTATAAAGAAGGGGAAGGTGGGGTCCCCTCTGGGGATAAGGG
>CAXUOL010000300.1:0-7836 GCA_964252435.1 uncultured Nostoc sp. | reverse complement strand
GGGTTAGGGTGGGGTAAAAAATATTTGATACATCAATTATGACTTTTCAAACATCCTCTAAGACAGTAAGGCGTAATTCGTAATTAAGAATTCAATTATGAATTATCAATTACGTAGCTTGCTACTCGCCTTCTCTACGAGACGCTACGCGAATGGCGAGTATTACAAATTATTTTAAGCAATACTCCCGCGCTTTCTGGCTTCTTTGTAGGAGGTTCCCACGTTTTTCAAACCAGCTTTAATCATTTGTTGTTCGAGAAGCGCAAAGAAACGTGCTCTATCACCACCTTTTACTACTGCTTGATTATGCGCTTCAGCGATCGCTACAGGATAACCATACCCTTTTTGAACTTGTGCTAACATCAGTCCCAGTGCTTGGTCTAACATGGTTGCATTCTCTGCTACCCATGCCGGAACTTCAATTCGGGCGATTTCGGTACCAACGTGGACATAGCAAAAGTAAATTGTTTGATCGCCGTAGAGTTCGAGAATGGGGGAATTGCTGCGCCATAAGGTACTGCGTTGTCCGGGTTTGAGTCGCGTTGTCCAAATAGAAGTATCTCGCAACTGCTCAAAAATTTTGCAAGGTACTTTTTCTAGCTGATTTGGGCAATGACTTTTACAGTCTGGCGCTGGATGGGGACAAGCTAATAACCGTAAAAAGTTCATGGTTTCGATGCTGCGAGAGGCGCTAAGATAGCCCATTAAAGGAATTTTAGCCTCACGCATCTGCTCCCAAGCTTCTAGGATGGGGGGTAAAATGCGATCGCGTGCATCCATCGGCAATTGTTCTAAAAACCAGTAAATTAGCGAACCATCTACCATCGCTAGCGCTGGCGTTTCTTCTTGCGCTGCATCACACGCAAGTTCTGCCAACACCGTTGTTTCGGAAGCAGTGCGGCGAAAACTCATCCATTCCTCAGTTCTAATTCCCCACTGCCGAGACATATATAAATCTTCTGGGCGGTAAAATACCTCTGGCAAACTATCGAGTAGCGGATGGCGATTTTGTCCGTAGTGCAAGACGACTCTGCCGATATTTAAGAGATAACAGTAAGCAATTTCATGATGGTTGGGGGCAATTTGGGAACCATCGGTAGCGATGACAGTATGAATTTTTGGGGGAACTGGGATATCGATGCAGGTTTCTAGCGGCTCAATTGGGGTAGCATTAGCAAAGAGAATGCGATCGCGCCATTTCTCCTGGCGATCGATTAAATCTTGTTGACACTCGTAAGCATTTTTTAAATGTTGTTGTGCCAGTTCTAAACTCTGACGACTAGCAGCAGCTTCTGAGGTAAGATGCTGACTTAAACCCTGCATTTGTCGCGCCAGTTTTGTTAGGTCAAGCATAAAAATAAGTGCGAAGTTAGGAGTGAGGAGTTTGGAGTGAGGAGTTTGGAGTTAGGAGTTTTAGTAATTCATTATTATTCTTTACTCACATCTTTTAAATAGCTCGCTTCGTTACCATTTTCCTAGAAAAATCAAGTAATTCGTAATTGATAATTACGCTTTAATAGTCGCTAAAGTAAGTCGTAATAGAAGAAATTTGGTGGATTTCGACCCCTTAAAAATTACGAATTACGAATTCCTTAAAGCCAAGCTGAGAAATCTTTGGCAAACTGAGAAAGTGATAACAACTGAATTCGCGGATCGTTTTGAGCAGATTCCCTTTCTGCTTGGGTATTATAGCCCCAGTCTGCAAGGAAAAGTTTCACATCCTCAAGGTCTGCTTGCTGTTGGACTAACTGTAATGTCTTGAGTCTATCTTCTACAAACCAGAGACTAACTGACTTGTCTCCTGTTGACTGGATTAATTCTCGCAAAATATCATATTTGGGACGCTTGACTTCTTTCCCAAAGATTGTTTCCGGTGGTAAATTCACTCCTTCTTGTTGCAACAACTGCTGTACAAAACGCCCTTCTTTAGTTGTCACAATGTATAGCTTAACTCCACTGTCAATAGTTAGTTTGATTTTTTCTACTACAGCCGGATAAAATCTATGCAGACTCAGCCAACCACCTAAATCAGTGGTAATCCATTCATCTCGCTGTTTATCTAGTTTCGCACCAATTTCTTTTGCTTGTAGCTTATCATTTAACAAAATTTGTGGGACAATGCTTATCCATTCATGAAGAATCTTTTCGTCAGGAATTCCATCTATCAAGGCTTTAATTAAAATGGGCATTTCCCAACCTGTTTCAATAACAGGTCTTAGGCGATAGAATCTCAAAGCTAAATCATCTGGCGGTGTGTCGTTAGCAGAAGACCAAATTTCACAGTAAGTACGCCATGCTACCTCAAAATATTCAATTAATCCGTCGCAAATCACTCCATCAAAGTCTAGGGCTAAAATTTTGGGACTACTTGCGGTCATTGGTTTGAGAATAAAACTGCTGTTGTCAGCTTACCCGACAAATTTAAATCATGCAGTAATTTTTGTTAGTCTTTTATAATTCATAACTTGCGGAAAAAGTATGGTGAAATTGTGACATTTGATTGGTTATTAATAGGTTAACGAGGATCTACAGCAGGTTTGCGATCGACTAAACGAATTTGGTTTTGCTTGACTACTACGGTGATTAGTGGTAAAGAACGTTTAGCTGGGCCACGAACAACTCGACCCTGAGAATCGTATTGAGATCCATGACAAGGACAAATAAAGTGATTCTTCTCAAGATCCCACTCGACTGTACATCCTAAATGGGTGCAGATTGGACTGATAGCGTACTCAGCAATTTGTGGCCCGTCTTGAATAATCAGATAATCAACGCTACGATCTGGCAAGCCTTTTACCAAAATCGGAATTCCTGGCTTTGCGGTTGCTAATAGTGCATCAGCCTCAATTTGCTTGCCATCTTCAGCCAGTGCCACCGATCCTGGAAGATAATTTTGACAGCGTGAATTTTTGGGATAAAGTGAGCAAAGGGTTTCTAGGTCTATCTCACGACTTTGGCTGACTTTGGGAAATAGATATCCGATAGCTACTGATGCAACTGTAGTACCTAGCATATAGATTAAAAAATCCCGGCGCGTTTTTATCCTCGCTGGAATTTTGCCATTAGTAGAAAAATCTTCCATGATGATTCGATTTACCAATAAAGGTCTACTAATATACTACGGTGCGATCGCATTAGGATTAATATACATTTGTGTTTACTGTCGGTTAATTTTCAGAAAATTTACTTTTTTTAAGAGTTGCTCCTAAACTTTAATTTTTAATTACTATTTATTTCTGGAGTATGAGGTTATTTATCAACTTCAGAGCTAGGCTATAACCTAAGATATGTTCCTCACAAAATCTCTTCAAAATATATTCTCAAACTCTCTCCAGAGAAAGAACTCTTTATACCTTTGATTTTTTAAGCTGTTGTTAGTCGAGTTCCATATTTTAATAACTGAAAGCGCCATGAGTGATAAAAATCAAGAAAATCAAATTAATCAACCAGTAACTGAAGACCGGGATTCTCGTGAGCTAGACGTAAACGAAAGAAACTTAACCGCGAATCCAGGAGATAGAATTTCTGATAAGCCTCAATCAGTTGAAGAGAAGGCTAAACAGGCAGCGGTTGATGATGTACCAGACATTACAGGCGAGAGAATCTCAGTCCCTACTTACTTCGTTGTGGATGAACCCAACGGCGAAAAAAAGGCACTTCACCATGTTAAAGATGCTGAAGAGATTTCTGATGTAATTCGGCAAGCACGACTTGACGAAAATGGAAATCGAATTTGGTAGTAGTTGTTTTTTGAAGACGCTAAGACGCGGAGAAGTTATTAAATACTCTCTCCGTTTCTTTGCATCTCCCACTGACCGCGTTTTCTTTGGTCAAGTTAGTCTATTAATTCACGTAATTAGAATAGAGAAATTCTATCTGAGTTGTGAAAATTATTTAGAGCATGTTTGTAAAGTCTAATTTATTACTAGTCCTGGCGACTAGAAGTCCTGGCTACACAGATAAAACTTTACTTTTTCGTTAGTCCACGCAGGTGGACTTTGATTGTGTAGTAGCGACTTCTAATCGCCCAATGCTTTTAAAATATCCTCTTAAAACTATTGAATATATTTTATCTAATTTAGTATTGATAACTTGCTATATTTCGTTTTGCTCATCTACTGTTTCTCCAAGCGGATGAATTATTTTTCCCTCAAATTTTGCACCTAAACCGAGTCCTAATTCAATTTTAGTAATCGTTTCCAATTCAGCTTCTAACTGCTCGATTGTTGGTAAATTACCTTGCAAAGGCTTCGGTAAAATATCTTTTAGCTTATATAAGGAATTAGTGCAGCAGCTTGCTGCACTAATTGCTCGTCTGGATAAGCTTCGGCAAATGTTCGCATATACTTAAGGTTGCGAAGCGAAAAGCCTTTCATCTCTGGAAAAGCTTTCTACAAGTCAGCCGCCAGACGATTAATAACTTTTGCACCCTAACCCTGCTGCTGTTGGCGATTCAAAATATCTCGCCCAATTTGCCAGTAGAGTATAGGACTTACGCAAAAACTCTCTCAAACTCTTATTCCTTCTCTTCTCTACGAGAGGCTGCGCCAACGAGACGCTTCGCGAACGTGTACTTTGCGTCCAACTCTTACGAGACGCTGCGCGAACGCGGTTCGTTTTCCCGTTACCTGTGCGTAAGTCCTAGAGTAATAGTAATTCTTTATTGACTGCAACTGCGGCCCGTAACTGAGCGCTAGAAATTCGTGTTTTTAGTTCAGTTAAAAAATCTTCATAACCAACGATCGCAGATGCACTCTTTTGTGAAGTTTCGGATTTATTGTCTCTAGGCATAAAAAAGAATTAGTGCTAATTCTATTCTGCCAGCATCACACCAAATTTTGGTATCAGATACAGATACAGCAGAATTCAAAATTCAGGAGTAAAACACTCTTTCTACCTGGGTAATAGACTTAGCTTGTGTACCTCACCAACTTGAAACCTGCTGTATACAAGTATCCAGTGTTATGCCAGTATTTTTGCTGTATCGGCGGAAGAAGGCTGTGAGTGAAATTTGCCAGAATTTACGCAATAGGGATCGCTATAACTTCAATATTTTTTCATTAAAAACATTTTTTAGCGCCCACAGATTAAAAGTTCTAAGAAGTCATCACTTGTACCTTTGACATCAGAGTGTATAGCCTGAATAATGTTCTTATGTAAAAATCCATACTTATATAAGACTCATATTTTATTTTTGCTAAATAGACTGAAAGCAAAACCCGATCCTGCTTGCTCTCAGTTAGCTTGGCTTTTAAAAATCAAATGTGATTGTTATATAAACTGGTATTAATAGGGTTGCATTATGCATTTATCGAATTCAAAAACCAGCTTAAAAACTCGTCAAAAAAACAATAAAATAGATACATTTATTTTGACTAATAGCAATATTGTACTGCTTACTGGATATTTAATCACTCTACCGATTTGTACATTAATAATTTTATCCTTATTATTACCCATATTCAGTGCTAGCTTATTTGCTTCCATTGGAAACTCGTACCACTCTACATCGATTCCTTGGATAGATAATGCATCTGAATGCGAACATACTGGCAGAAATTGGAGCGATCGCAAGTGTTGGGATAATGAACACAATCCCACGTTTTGAATAGAGATTACACTCAGAAGTTATACAAACAATTAGAACAATTACCTAATTTGACAAAACATGTTCACAGCCTTGGAATTAGCTCAAAATGGATTTGTAACCCCGCGTGCAACTTTTACTCAAACCTAAGCTCCCAACCTCTTTTCATTTAAAAATTGCAAAATAATCATCATTATATGCATTTATCGCATTAGCACGGATTTGCTATAGCTTCACAGATGCCATTCTAAATGAGGGAATAAAGATGGATAACCCCTGGTCTTGACCAGGGGCTTTTTATTTAGCAGTTACGCCTTAAACGTCAATACCGAACTTAACCGCGCCACAAAGTCTACCATTTCTGCTTCAACTTGCATATCAACATCACCTGTGGATACAACATTACGTAGTACTTGCGTACTATATAAGAGCGATCGCACCCTTGGAGCTTTTGTAAAAAGCCACATATTGTTTTGATTTCGAGCTTAGTTGGGGAATACTAAACTAAGCACTGAATCTATTTATGACCTTTTTACACAAAATTACTAAAAAATTTTTCCGTAATAACTCTCAAAATGTTTCTGGGATAAATCCATCTGTAATCAGCCAACAACCTATAGTGCTGAAGCAACCAGCAAAACCATCAAAACCAAAAACTCTAGCTGAATTAGAAGAGGAAATAGCAGCACAAGGGCAGGTTAGCAGTATACCCCATCAAAAAAGACCTAGTAAAGCCAACAGAGGTATAGGTACTAAGTTGATATGGATAGCAATACTTATCGGCATTCCCGCAGGTGTGGTTTGGGTGGCGAATCTGCCTTACCCAATAATTCGCCGGACTGTGGTGCAAAATGCGCCTTTTTTATTGCTACCCAGTTACATGAGCGTGGAACAAAACTATCGGCAAGCGTTGACATCACTTGAGCAAGCTGAATACTTGATTGAAAAACCCACTAGTGCAGCAGATTTAGTGTTGGGTGAACAACAACTGCAACAGACAAAAACACATTTGGATAACTTGCCAGTTGGGTTGGTTAACGATTGGCCGGAATACAAATATTGGTGGTACGACTGGCGGTTCAGCGTTTACAGTCTGAATGCAGCGCGTCGTCAAGTGGGACAACTAGAAGCCAAGGTTTTTCAAGAAAAAAACGCTCAAACCTTGCTCACTGATAATAGTCAAGCATTATTGAATGCAAAACAGCAGTATCAAATTGCTACAACAGTAACCGATAAAAAGTCGGCGATCGCAGCTTGGCATTCAGCACTGGATAAGTTAGAAGAGATTCCCGGACAAACCTTAGCCGGAAAAACTGCTCAAAATCAACTAGATGCCTACAAGCGTGATTTTAAAGAAATTGTAGGATTAGCAGCGGGAAATGAACGCGTCAGTGCTTTAATTATTGCAGCACAGCAATTTTCTTGGCAAGCTGCAAAAGCTGGTCAAAATCCACCGCACACAGTCACCGAATGGGAACAAATAGAAAATTTATGGTCAGAAGCCATTAATCGGTTAAAACAGATTTCTTCTGAAGATTTGGTAGGTTATGCCCAAGCACAAAAATTCTTAGCAACTTATGAGACTAATTTGGGTCAAGTCAAAGTAAGACGACAAGCTGAGGCAGATTCTGTACAGGCTTTCTTCATGGCACAACGAGAAATAGAAAGCTTAATGGCTTCAATTCCCACTGACCCCAAAAATTTGGATCGCAATCGTATAATTAGTCAGTTACACAGGATTATTAACCAATTAGAAAAGGTAGAAAAAGGTACAACTGTTTATTTAAAAGCTCAAGAGTTATTGCTATCAGCAAATAATAAATTCAAGCAACTCCAGTGAGATTTTTTAAATGTCAACAACTAACTTCATCCTTTCAGCAACAGGACAAGCACAAAGACCATCAGGAAGCGATTGAGATTTGATACATCAATCGTGACTTTTCAAACATCCTCTAAGAAGCTCTGGATGACAATTGTGTTGTAGTACGTTGTATTTTTTATGGGCAACGGTTACTCAGTAAAATCAAAATTGTAAAGAAATTTGAAGTTTAACGAAAAACTTTTAAAAATCTCTAGACTCTCCAACTGGCTAGAGAGTCTAGGATGAATTTAAGGCGACTCTCTTTCCAGTTATTTCTGATGTGTGAGGGATACGTCTCAGTCATCCAGCTCGATCTGGCTAAGTTGTTCATTTTATCCCGTAAATCTATGACTCTCCAACTCACAGTTCCCAACATGGCTTGTTCTGC
>CAXUOL010000299.1:0-7849 GCA_964252435.1 uncultured Nostoc sp. | reverse complement strand
TATTTTCCACCTAGCGATCCCCAATGGGCGGGAGCAGATAGTTTAGTACTATTAACTCAAGTACATCAATTGATTCGCGATCGAGGCTGGCAGATCGGAAACATTGACTCGGTGATAGTAGCAGAACGTCCAAAATTAAAACCGCATATTCACAATATGCGCGATAAACTAGCGGCGGTTTTAGAATTACAACCAAATCAAATTGGCATTAAAGCTACCACAAACGAAAAATTAGGCCCCGTTGGCCGTGAAGAAGGTATATGTGCTTATGCTGTTGTCTTGCTAGTTGCTTCAGAGTAACTTTTCTTTGAAACACATCGGTAAAAATATCGAAGACTCACGAGGATTGAAATCAATGATTTATAGCAACCAACAAACCCTAACTTGGTGGGAATTTAGAGCCTTACAAGCTACAAACATAGAAGATATAGACTTTCCCGATCTAGTTGCTTTAGACAAAGAAGAACAAATTATTCTCATAGCTGAAGTCAAAGGTTTACCATTCAATTTTCAAGAAACAAAAGCCAAAAAATATGCTATTTTACGGCTGATTGATTACTTACAAGCTGCAAAGATAGTGATTCCCTTTGCCATGCTTATTGATGTAAATGACATTCTGATTTTTAAATGGGATGGCAATAATTTATCAGAGCCAATTCTCAGTCTTAATACTGCTGATGTGCTTAGTCATTACGAGCCAAAATTCCGCGACAAAAGAATATTTAGTCTTTACCTGAAAGGTCTTACAGAAGCTTGGCTACGTGACTTGGCCTATCATTGGAAATCTGCAACACCACCTTTCACAAAGGAAATGACAGAAATTGGTTTATTGCAACTACTAGAAGACGGAACAACTCAACTTTATTAATGATTAGCAGTGATAATTTACGTTGAAACTAATTTCTTGATGAGTATTGCTAAAGGGCAAGATTCACAAGCACAAGAATTACTGCAAAATACACCCTCTTTTTTACGTATCGTAGTGCCAAGTATTTGTTTTGTAGAATCATTAACAACATTGGAACAAGAAGAAAAATATAATCTAGATTTCCTCCGCAAGTTAGATATACAAATTAATCAAGCAGAACGAGATAATTCGGATAATGCACGATTACTGCTGTTTCGCCTAGAGCAATCAAGAACTAGCTTTCTTGAACGAAATAACGAAGTTAAAGAACGTTTTGATGTAGCTTTTAATCAGCTTATCAGCAAATCAGAAATGATTACATTAAGTACGGGTATTTTTCAAGGAACGTTAAATAGAGAAATTTTTGATAAGCACATTATATATAGAGTAATCTTAGAGTGTATAATTTTTCATGCTGGCTCACATCCTAATGAAAATAAATTATTTTTAAGTAGCAATTCTAAAGAATTTGGCAGACGTGAAGTTATAGAAGTTTTACGAGATAGTGGCATTCAGTATTTCAAAAAAACTCAAAACTTCCTTGGTTGGCTACAATCTCAATCAAATTAACTACACTACTCGCATATTGAAATTATGAAATTTTTTAGCAAAATATTTCTGGCAATTAAGCATTTTTGGCTGCCAATAATTTTTACTTCAGCAATAGCACTTACAGTTACCGCCTGCAACCCAGCTAACTTTAAAAGTCCCGCTGCTCAAGTACCTCAATTGGTAAGTAGCATTCTCAGCGATCCTAAAACTTTTAACTACCCTCTGAGTCAAGAGTTTCCTAATGTTTTTCCTCTAATTTACGAGGGGTTAATCACCCAAAATCCAATCACTGCAAAAATTGAGCCAGCATTAGCGGAATCCTGGCAAATTTCTGATGATAAGTTAAAGATTGTTTTTACCTTACGCGAAGGGTTGAAATGGTCTGATGGTCAGCCATTAACAGTAGATGATGTAGTGTTTACCTACAATGATATTTACTTAAATGAAGCAATTCCTACTGATGTTAGAGACACACTGCGGATTGGTGAAAGTCGGAAACTACCCACTGTGCGAAAAGTAGATGAACGGCAGGTTGAGTTTATCGTACCAGAACCCTTTAGACCTTTTTTACTAAGTACAGGTTCACCAATTTTGCCCGCACACATATTGCAACAATCAGTAAAAACCAAAGACCAAAATGGGAGTCCGATTTTTCTGACAAAATGGGGTGTTGATACTCCTCCCGACCAAATTATTGTCAACGGCCCTTACAAAATAGAGCGCTATGACACAAGTCAGCGTGTGGTCTTCCGGCGCAATCCCTACTACTGGCGCAAGGATGCTCAAGGTAATTCCCAGCCTTATATTGAACGGGTAATTTGGCAAATTGTGGAATCAACAGATACCTCGTTGCTGCAATTTCGTTCTGGTGGGTTAGATACTGTGGGAGTGTCGCCAGATTACTTTTCTTTGCTAAAGGTGCAAGAAAAACAGGGTAATTTTACAATTTATAATGGTGGGCCAACATCCAGTACATCGTTTGTTTGGTTCAATCTCAACAAAGGTAAAAGAAACGGAAAACCACTGGTCGATCCAGTTAAGTCTCGGTGGTTCAATAATGTGCAATTTCGGCAAGCTATAGCTTATGCAATTGACCGCCAAACGATGATTAATAACACTTTTCGCGGTTTGGGCGTGCCACAAGATTCACCGATTTCTGTACAAAGCCCCTATTATCTTTCCCCTAAAGAGGGGTTAAAAGTTTACGATTACAACAAGCAAAAAGCGAAAGAATTACTGCTAAAAGCAGGATTTAAGTACAACAATAATCAGTTATTAGATGATCGGGGAAATCGCGTTCGTTTCTCTTTGCTTACCAATGCTGGAAATAAAATCCGTGAGGCAATGGGATCGCAGATTAAACAAGACTTGAGCAAAATCGGTATTCAAGTTGATTTTACCCCCTTGGCATGGAATACTTTTACTGACAAAACTTCTAACTCCTTGGATTGGGAAGCTTCTTTGATGGGTTTGACTGGCGGATTAGAGCCGAATGACGGTGCTAATGTCTGGGCACCTGAAGGCGGATTACACATGTTTAATCAGAAACCCCAAGCCGGACAAAAGCCGATTCAGGGTTGGGAGGTTGCTGCTTGGGAAGCAGAAATAGGGAATCTTTACATTCAAGCTGCACGAGAATTGGACGAAGCTAAAGTTAAAGCGATTTATGCCGAAACACAGCGGATTACCCAAGAAAATTTACCTTTTATTTACTTGGTTAATCCTTATTCAATGTCAGCGGTGCGTAATCGTTTTGAAGGAATTAAATTCTCTGCCCTTGGTGGTGCATTCTGGAATATTGAACAAATTAAAGTAATGGATTAGTCATTAGTCAGTAATTAGTGGTATCTAACAACTGACAACTGACAAAGGACAAAAGACCAATGACAAAACTTTGCGATCGCTTTTACAACAAACAGTGACCAATAGTAAAGTTACCCCAGATATAGGATTAGACGCACTTGAATTTTTGTCATATAAACCTGCGGGTGAATTTATTGACCATAATTAGACAGAATTTCAGTAAATTTAATTCTATGAAATTACCATCAATCTTTTTTGCAATTAGGCGTTTTTGGCTAACATTAATTCTGACTTCAGCAACAGCACTTACACTTACCGCCTGCAACCCAGCGAACTTTAAAAGCGCAGCTGCTCAAGTACCGCAACTCGTCACCGCAGTTTTGAGTGAGCCTTCAACTTTTAACTATGCTTTAAATGAATCAGCATATAGCGTTTTTAGCTTCATCTATGACTCATTGATTAATGAGAATCCCCTAACCACAAAACTAGAGCCTGCTTTAGCAGAGGACTGGGAAGTTTCTGAAGATGGTCAACGGATTGCGATCACTCTGCGAGAAGGAATTAAGTGGTCAGATGGTCAGCCAATGACTGCTGATGATGTTGTCTTTACTTATAACGAAATCTACCTCAACCCCAAAATCCCCACCTCTACCAAGGATGCCCTAAGAATTGGTGATAAGGGCACTTTGCCAAAGGTCAAAAAAATCGATGAGCGCCGAGTTGAATTCAGTATACTAGAACCTTTTGCTCCTTTTTTAAGATATGTAGGTGGTATCCCAATTATGCCAGCCCATGCTCTACAGAAAGCAATTCGCACAGTTGGATCTGATGGAAATCCTAAGTTTCTCTCAATGTGGGGAACAGGCACTGATCCGAAACAAATTGTTGGTAACGGCCCATATATCATGGAAAGTTACGTTTCTAGTCAGCGAATTATATTTCGGCGTAATCCATATTACTGGCGCAAAGATGCTCAGGGTAATTCTCAGCCTTACATTGAGCGTATTGTTTGGCAAATTATTGAATCTACTGAAAACCAGTTGATTAGTTTTCGCTCTGGGCAGTTGGATAATTTAGAAGTTCCTCCTGAAGGTTTCAGTTTGCTGAAGCGAGAAGAAAAACGGGCAAAGTTTAAAATTTATAACGGTGGGCCAAGTACAAGTACGAGTTTTATTGCTTTCAATCTGATTAAAGCAAAGAATTCTCAGGGTAAACCTTTTGTAGACCCAATTAAATCTATATGGTTTAATAAAAAGGAATTCAGGCAGGCTATAGCCTACGCCCTCGACCGCGAAACGATGAAAACAAATGTTTATCGGGGACTGGGTGAACTGCAAAATTCATTTGTTTATGTCAAAAGTCCCTATTTCCTGACTCCAGAAAAAGGGCTAAAGGTATATAATTATGAACCAGATAAATCGAAGAAATTACTGTTACAAGCTGGTTTCAAATATAATGACCAAAATCAGCTTTTAGATACTGATGGTAACAAAGTCAGATTTACACTCTTAACGAATTCGGAAAGAAAAGTTAGAGGAGATATGGCATCTCAAATCAGGCGGGATCTCTCTAATATTGGGATTCAAGTAGATTTGCAAATTCTCAGCTTCAATTCCTATTTAGAAAAACTCAAAGTTACGCATAATTGGGATTGTTACCTTGGAGGATTTACTGAAGGCGGTATTGAACCCCACGGCGCTAGCAAGATATGGAGAATTGCCGGTGCATCCCACGCATTTAATTTGGGGCCACAACCGGGAGATCCACCCATAATTGGCTGGGAAGTTTCCGACTGGGAAAAGGAAATTGACAAGCTTTACATTAAAGGCGCACAGGTATTGGATGAAAACAAGCGCAAAGAAATTTATGATGAATATCAGCGCATTGCCTCAGAACAGTTGCCGTTTATTCATTTAGTGGAGAGGTTGAATCTGCAAGCAGTGCGCGATCGCTTCCAAGGAATTCAATATACTGCTCTTGGTGGCCCATTCTGGAATCTTTACGAACTGAAAGTAACTGATTAAGCGCTGGACATTGGGCATTGGTTATTAGCAAAGGACAAATGACAAAGCACAAAGGACAAATGACCCATGACCAATGAAAAAACCTTGCGATCGCTCTTAGAAGCGGTTGCCAATGGTAAAGTTACGCCAGATACGGCATTAGACTCACTCAAAGACTTAGCTTACGAATCTGTGGGCGAATTTGCCAAAATTGACCACCATCGCCAGCTAAGAACTGGTTTCCCAGAGGTGATTTGGGGCCCTGGTAAAACTCCCGACCAAATTGCTCAAATTATGGAGGTGATGCGTCTCCGTAATCCGGTAGTGATGGCGACTCGCATTGAACCAGCAGTTTATGCCGTACTGCAATCAAAAGTTAGCGGTTTGCGATATTACGAATCAGCGCGAATTTGTGCGATCGCTCCCCCTACCATCGAACCACAATTTGCGGGTGAAATTGGCATTCTTTCTGCTGGTACTGCCGATTTACCCGTTGCTGAAGAAGCAGCTGTCACTGCTGAACTTTCTGGTTTTCGCGTCCAGCGCCTCTGGGATGTTGGTGTTGCTGGGATTCACCGCTTATTAAGTAACCGCCACCTGATTGAGTCAGCATCGGTGTTGATTGTGGTCGCGGGTATGGAAGGCGCTTTACCCAGCGTTGTCGCTGGTTTAGCGAGTTGTCCCGTAATTGCCGTACCCACCAGCATCGGTTATGGCGCAAGTTTTGGTGGTTTAGCACCCCTATTGACAATGCTTAATTCTTGTGCAGCGGGAGTAGGCGTAGTAAATATCGATAATGGTTTTGGTGCAGCAGTTTTGGCGGGGCAGATTTTGCGGACTGCCGAGAAATTGCGGTTGGCATCGGCTGCATCTTGAGTTAAGACATTGAAGTTACATGGAATATTTCAGTAAATATCAGTAATTAATGTAAAAAATCAACTGATAACTGGAATTTGCTACCCCTAACTTCTTAAGCACCAAATATGAGCCATTACAGCGATTTGACATCTCAGTTACTTTGGCATTTGCCTGTAAATTTGACAGCATTAGCACAAACAATCACCGATCCAAACGTTTTGGGTCAGATGCAAAAAGCTTGGAGCCACTTTATACAAACAGGTCAAGTGTGGGCATTGTTGATTGGTTTAATCATTGGCTATATGATTCGGAATCTAACTAGCTACGGTTAAATCCAAAAGTTAGAAGTTGAAAGTTAGGAGTGAGAAGTTAACAGTCAAAAACTCATAACTCTTAACTCCTAACTCCTAACTCTCCCCACTCCTCTCATAATATTTATGACCAAAAAAGAAACTTGGAGCCAACGGTTTGAATCAGCGTTGCATCCAGCGATCGCTCGTTTTAATGCCAGTATAAGTTTTGATATTGAATTAATCGAATATGACCTCACTGGTTCTCAAGCTCATGCCAAAATGCTTGCTCACACGGGCATTATCTCCCCAGAAGAAGGAGAGCAACTGGTTGCCGGTTTAGAACAAATTCGCCAAGAGTACCACCAGGGGAAATTTCAGCCCGGTGTCGATGCTGAAGACGTACATTTTGCAGTTGAACGCCGACTGACAGAAATTGTCGGCGATGTGGGTAAAAAGGTGCATACGGCGCGATCGCGTAATGACCAAGTTGGCACTGATACCAGACTCTACCTGCGCGACCAAATCCAACAAATCAAAAGTGCATTGCGAGAATTTCAAGGTGTTTTACTAGATATAGCCGAAAAGCATGTTGAAACTCTGATTCCTGGTTATACCCACCTCCAACGCGCTCAACCCGTGAGTTTAGCTCATCACCTCTTGGCATACTTTCAAATGGTGCAACGTGACTGGGAACGCTTAGGAGATGTTTCTCGCCGCGTGAATATCTCACCTTTGGGATGTGGTGCTTTAGCGGGAACTACTTTCCCTATCGATCGCGATTACACAGCCAAGCTCTTGAATTTTGACGATATTTATGCTAATAGCCTCGATGGAGTAAGCGATCGCGATTTTGCGATCGAATTCTTGTGTGCTGCTAGCTTGATTATGGTTCACCTCAGCCGCCTTGCAGAAGAAGTCATTCTTTGGTCATCTGAAGAATTTCGCTTCGTCACCCTCAAAGATAGCTGTGCTACTGGTTCCAGTATCATGCCCCAAAAGAAAAATCCCGATGTCCCAGAATTGGTGCGGGGAAAAACGGGACGTGTATTCGGTCATCTCCAGGCGATGTTGGTCATTATGAAGGGGCTACCCCTGGCATATAACAAAGACTTACAAGAAGATAAAGAAGGTCTATTTGATAGCGTTAACACAGTCAAAGCCTCACTAGAAGCGATGACAATTTTGCTCAGGGAAGGCTTAGAATTTCGTACCCAGCGGTTAGCATCAGCTGTAGCGGAAGATTTTTCTAATGCCACCGATGTCGCAGATTATCTGGCAGCACGGGGCGTTCCTTTTCGGGAAGCTTACAACCTTGTGGGTAAGGTGGTGAAAACTAGTATTGCCGCAGGTAAACTCCTAAAAGATTTGAAATTAGAAGAGTGGCAACAACTACATCCGGCATTTGCAGCAGATATTTATGAGGCGATATCCCC
>CAXUOL010000298.1:0-7908 GCA_964252435.1 uncultured Nostoc sp. | reverse complement strand
GCTGTACATGGATAGCGGGGCGTTTAGCCCGTGCTGAGTTAAGAGTTAGGAGTTAGGAGTTAGGAGTTAGGAGTTTGGAGTTAAAAGTTATTTTCTCCCCCTGCTCCCCCTGCTCCCCTGCTCCTCTGCTCGCTCATCTCCCTCATCTCCCCCTGCTCCCATCACTTATTAGCAGGGGCGCTAAATTCGGGATTTTTCGCAGCAATTCTTTCGTTGATGTAGTCATAGACTTCCCGAAACTTGGGAATTGCGCGCAATTCAAGACGACTGCCGTTTTTTAGGGTGATTGCCATATCTCCCCAAAAGCCAATGCCACGGGGAACTTTGACGATTTTGACAATTTCTGAGTAAATTACGTCAGTGCGATCGCGTCCCTGCCAACCTCCGGTAACAGTAATTCGGCGATCGGTGATGCGGAAACGCAGCCACAATGCCCTGACAATTGCCCCAACTGCTAATGGTAGCCCGACAATGGTTAGTCCAATCAGCAGGTTGACAATTAAATCCCCAACATGGGGACCACCTTCATAATAAACATCTTCACGAATTCCCATCGAACACCTCAGCTTGTGCCAACAACTGCTCTAATTCTTGCAGAAATTGTGGGCTTACGCACTTAGATTCTACTGCTGTAGGTTTGACAATGAATACTAGCCGCCATCCTGGTGATAATTTTGGCAGCAAGTTATGTAAAGCAGCAGTAATTTGCCGTTTGATTCGGTTACGAACCACTGCTCTTTTGCTGACTTTTGTGCTAATCGAAATGCCAATTTGCGTGCTAGCAAGATGTGCTGAGTCAGTTGCTTGTCTAGTCTGGGTGGCAGTGTCCAAAGGAGGTTTTGTTGAACATAAGGGCTTTAATGCTCTCAATGTTAAATAAGAGCCATGACGCCGAATTCCTTCTCGGAAAACTGCCTGGAAATCCTTTCGGGATTTTAGCCGATTTGCTTTGGGCAAAGCCACAGATGCTCTTTTAGCTTGATATGCCCTAAACGCTCAAACGGTGACGTCCTTTTTTTCTTCTGGCGCTAATCACGTTTCTGCCGTCTGGTGTCCGCATCCTAGCGCGAAAACCAGAGGTCCTTTTTCTCTTACGGCTAGTGCCGCCCAGTGTTCTTTTCATACTGTTCTCCTCTTAGGTGATTTTTATAAAAACTCACAATCTCTTATTGTATCACTTTCTTAGAAAATTGGGAACTAAGCAATGTCAATTTTGGATTAAATTTCAATTTAATCCAAAATCCAAAATCTAAAATTCTTATTCCCTGCTCCCCATTTTTAACTAATGCTCAAAATCCATGTTCCCATGTAGCGCAGTAGTGGTACATCCCCAGGGGAGAGAACTTGACAGTTAAAATAGTAAACTCCGCCAAATGATGGGTTTTTCACGTTAGATAACACTACCTCGACTGCACTACCTGCTGGCACTGGTTCTTGAGGAAAAATATTAATCAGTTTACCTTCTTTGTCCCACTTCACCTCAGAAAGCGGAACTGCTTTGCCTTTGACTCGGACTTCAATTTTTTTCTGGTCAAAAGTTCCTTTGTAATAATCAGGGTAGGTAATGGCAAATTGACCAACTGCCAATTTCATTCTTTTGGCTGGAATCTTTAATATGTATCGATCCCAACCATTAGCTTGTCCCCCAAAATCTAACCGGAAGGGTAGCTGATTTTCTTGTTTGATGCCGCTAAACAGCGTAAATCCAGGTAAGCTTTGCGCCAAAGTTAAGGCTGGTAATCCAGTAACCAAAAAGCTAGTCACGGCTAAAGCAGAAAGTAAACGTCGCATAATTGGGCTTCCTCTACCAAAATATAAATCTGTTATCTAAAAATAACTGTGTGTTAGTATTCTTTACTAAACTTTACTACTGGCTTCCTGACAATGGACGTTTAATTTCCAAAAAAAGTGCCATCATACCTGAAGTTTAGGCAACAGCATAATCACTTAGTAGCAAAATAAACATATATTAAATTTACTTCATTACCCTTATGTAGCCCTGATTTGATTATCAAGTTGGTCAAATTTGCACTAAATATAAACACAGTTGGGGTTGGATTGTGTTGACAAATATGTATAAGTGTATCTAAATTTGAGAATTTTGTTATAAAAGTTGAGGTGTACCATCAGCGATCGCTAGTTAACTTGGGCTAAATTGATTAAAATAAGTTGGAATCTCAAGTCGTAATCATTAAAATTTGATTGGGAAATTATCAAGCTTTCAAAATTTGGTCAATATTACTCTATAAGAAAGGAATACCAAAATTTCTCAATCCCGAAAATAAGCTGAAGATAAAGATGCAAAATTTGGGAATCAATTTAGGATGTGCAATACGTAACCCTGTTTGCAACTATCTGAGAATATGACATCTGCAAGCGGCAAAGTCAGGCTTTGCCTGGACAGCTAAGAGTGGGAGAGGAAAGTTTCAAGGTTCAATCTACAAGTAAAATTCATGGGTAATGTTCTTGCCTAAGTACTATGAGTGCGGGACACATCTCATCTAGACAATCGCTTACTTGGCAGAGATTAGGTATTTATCTTCAGGAGATTTCATGAGAATAGCAGTTGCTAAAGAAATTGAAGTTTGTGAACGTCGTGTGGCATTAATTCCTGACATCGTTGCCCGATTGGTAAAACAAGGTTTGGAAGTGTGGGTAGAAGCAGGTGCAGGAGAGCGCTCTTTTTTCAGCGATCCTGACTATGAAGCAGCAGGAGCCACAATAATCAGCGATACTACCAAATTATGGGGTGAAACAGATATTCTGCTGAAAGTCAGTCCACCGCAAGAACGAGAAGATGGACGCTCAGAAATTGACTTGTTAAAGGAAGGGGCTGTATTAGTCAGTTTCCTCAATCCTTTGGGAAATCCCATTGTGGCGCAGCAACTGGCAAATCGGAAAGTCACAGCTTTGAGTATGGAGATGATCCCCCGTACCACCAGGGCGCAAAGTATGGATGCTTTGTCCTCGCAAGCTTCATTAGCGGGTTACAAAGCAGTATTAATTGCCGCAGCTGCGTTACCGAAATATTTCCCGATGTTAACCACAGCCGCAGGTACGATCGCTCCAGCGAAAGTATTTATTATGGGCGCTGGTGTAGCGGGATTGCAAGCGATCGCCACCGCCAGACGTTTGGGAGCAGTGGTAGAAGCCTTTGATATCCGTCCCGCCGTCAAAGAAGAAGTGCAAAGCTTAGGGGCAAAATTCGTTGAAGTCAAATTAGACGAAGAAACCGTTGCTGCTGGCGGTTACGCCAAGGAAATTTCTGAAGCTAGCAAACAACGTACCCAAGAAGTTGTCGCCGAACACATTAAAAATTCTGATGTAGTGATTACTACAGCCCAAGTCCCTGGAAGACAAGCACCACGGCTGGTTACAGAAGAAATGGTGGCACAAATGAAACCAGGTTCAGTAATTGTAGATTTGGCTGCTGATCAGGGTGGTAACTGCGCCTGCACCGAACCCGGAAAAGATATTGTATGGAACGGCGTGACAATTATCGGCCCGATCAATCTCCCATCATCGATGCCAATTCACGCCAGCCAATTGTATGCCAAGAACGTAACATCGTTGATGCAATTGCTAATTAAAGACAAAGCTTTACAGGTAGACTTTAGCGACGACATCGTTGATGCAGCTTGCGTTACCCATGCAGGTGAAATTCGCAATCAACGAGTGCGGGATGCACTACAAGCATCGAATACTCAACAACCGGCAGTTAATTAGGGAAATGAGGGAAATGAGGGAGATAGGGGACAAGGGGGTAAACAAAACTCTTAACTCTTAACTCTTAACTCCTAACTCAGCACGGGCTAAACGCCCCGCTATCCATGTACAGCACTCCTAATGCCCAATGCCCCATGCCCAATGCCCATTTATACAAGGAGTTTTGATTTCATGACAGAGGCATTACTTGCTGCTTTGTTTGTATTTGTTTTGGCATCTTTTATCGGCTTTGAAGTTATCAACAAAATACCACCGACTCTCCACACGCCCTTAATGTCAGGCTCAAACGCGATTTCTGGCATTTCGGTACTTGGGGCAATAGTAGCTTCAGGTGCTAGAGAAACAAGTGTGTCAGTGATTCTCGGTCTAATTGCTGTAGTACTAGCTACAGTCAACGTTGTAGGTGGCTTTCTCGTCACAGATAGAATGCTGCAAATGTTCAAGAAGAAGGAGATTAAGGCGTGAGCGACTTTTTACCAACTGGCATTCAGCTGACATATTTAGTCGCTGCATCCTTATTCATTTTTGGTTTGAAAAAGCTGGGTTCACCAGCTACAGCGCGAAACGGTAATGTGATTGCATCTGTGGGGATGCTGCTGGCAATTGTAGCGACAATGCTGGATCGGCATGTGTTGAACTACGAGATGATATTGTTGGGCTTGGCGATTGGATCGGGAATTGGTGCGATCGTTGCCTACAAAGTCCAAATGACGGAAATGCCCCAAATGGTGGGTTTACTCAACGGTTTGGGCGGTGCGGCTTCAGCATTAGTCGCCGTTGCCGAATTCTGGCGATTATTGGATTCTGGCGCACCCGTACCCCTAGATGTGAACATTTCCATGCTATTGGATGTGTTAATTGGTGGTGTTACCTTCACAGGTAGTTTTTTAGCCTTTGCGAAATTGCAAGGTTTAATTAGCGGTTCCCCGATTACATTTCCTTTCCAGCAACCATTTAACCTCTTACTTCTAGGTGCTTATTTGGTAGGTAGTGCCTATTTAATCATCACACCAGATAGCTTACCCATATTCTTGGGAGTGGTAGCTGTTTCCTTAGTGCTGGGTGTGATGTTCGTCATCCCCATTGGTGGCGGCGATATGCCGGTGGTAATTTCGCTGTTGAACTCCTTGTCAGGTGTGGCGGCGGCGGCTGCTGGTTTCGTGGTGATGAACAATATGTTAATCATCGCTGGGGCTTTGGTAGGAGCATCTGGTTTAATCCTTACCGAAATTATGTGTAAGGCAATGAACCGCTCTCTCTTCAGTGTGCTGTTCAGTGCTTTTGGTACAGGATCTACTTCTGGTGGTGGTGCTGCTGGTGGTGGTGCAACCGATCAAACTGTCCGCAGTATCGATCCTGAAGAAGGGGCGATGATGTTGGGTTATGCCCGTTCTGTGGTAATTGTGCCTGGTTATGGGATGGCAGTTGCCCAAGCGCAACATAGCGTCCGGGAATTGTCAGATCAGTTAGAAAAAATGGGCGTTGATGTCAAGTATGCCATTCACCCTGTTGCTGGGAGAATGCCGGGACACATGAATGTGTTGCTAGCAGAGGCAAATGTGGCTTATACCCAGTTGTACGACATGGATGATATTAATCCCCAGTTTGAACAAGCGGATGTGGCTTTGGTAATTGGGGCAAATGATGTAGTAAATCCGGCGGCGCGAAGTGATGTAAATAGCCCGATTTATGGTATGCCGATTTTGGAAGTAGATCGGGCGAAGCAGACGATTGTGATTAAGCGCGGGATGAGTACGGGTTTTGCCGGTGTAGATAATGAGTTGTTCTACAAGGACAAAACTACGATGCTTTTTGGTAGTGCTAAGGATATGGTGGCGAAGTTGGTTTCGGAAGTGAAGCAACTTTAAGAGAAACGAACCGCAAAGGGCGCAAAGGGCGCGAAGTAAAGAAATAATTTAGAGAGTTGGCTTGCCTTGGGGTGTGATATTCCCAGGGCAAGTTTTTTTGTTGGGGAATTACCTCAGGCAAAAGCCAAAGGCACAAATAAGAGAATTTTAAAATCTTATTTATTAGTTAAATGGGGTTTATTTACTTTAGGTTGGATACTAAAATCATGATTGCTAAATAGCAATATCATCAATGAAATAATTTCGCAATTAAATTCTTTTAAACCACCTATGTAAAGCCTCATCAGTAAATTTATTTAAAGTCTATGATAGTAGCGAGTCAGCTGTTGCACAATATATCTGTCCTCAGAGTTCTTAAGTTCGGCTCTTGCGTTGGTTTTATGGTAAGGCATTAAAATAGCAGTTTTGTAGAAAGGCTCAAAAATTTAAAATCCAGTCACATCAAGGAACACAGACTCTGATTAGATTTTATTTATTATTCGGCTCCATAAAAGTAACTGAAGAGCCTTAAGTTCTAACACCACGAGTTGGTGATTCTACCAACAGCTATAATGTCACAATATTGACCATTGACTTGATACTGTCGCTTTAATTGTTAGAGGATTTAGCCGAAGCCTTACTAGATTTCTCCACTGAAGCTGATTTAGTGGCTTGGTTGCAACATCAGCAATAAAATATGTATTCTACCAAGCAATCGCCCTGTTCTACTCTTCCTTTACGTCTTTGCGCTTCTGCGTGAGACAAAAAAGCGATCGCCAAAACTACACGGTGCGATCGCTCGATTCATTTTCTAAATATTATATTTTAGCGTGAATGGCTATTTTAGTTTCCTGATAACATCCCGACGTTTACATGCAATTTAATGGTTAACCGAACAGTATTGATATTAGGGGAACTTTTCACCCCAAGACGGCTTGTCCCAACCGCTTTAGAATCCGCAAGACTTCAGCTAACTCATGTCTTCGAGGAAATAAAGAAAATGTGCGTGATACATCGTACTGCGGAGTGTCTGTGAGAGTGAGCTTGAGAAATACAAACTCATCGCCGTTTGTTGCCATTCCGAACACAGATTTATCGCTCTGAGGATTAGTCAGCATATAAGCTAATAACTGCGGTAATGCTGCTGCTACTGGAATGCTAGTTCGTTTCGACTCCACCACCAAAATCCACAGTTTGTCCTGCACAACTAGTGTGTCAATAAAGCCGCGAATCGTTTCATCAGGATCTTCAAGTTCTAATGCAACACCATAAGGTGAGCGAATTCGATATGGTGGATCGAGAAAGCCTGTGAGTTCTAACAAAGGCGAAACCACCAAAAGATTAATCGTACCTTCT
Organism: uncultured Nostoc sp.; assembly: GCA_964252435.1. GTDB lineage: Bacteria > Cyanobacteriota > Cyanobacteriia > Cyanobacteriales > Nostocaceae > Nostoc. Next base: position 979 of record CAXUOL010000298.1, on the reverse strand, counting down.
AACAGTAGACTATCAACCCGATGGTAATCATAACGCTGCTTAATCCGAGCAATACCCGCCTGTTCTTGTTGGTTTAGTTCGGGTAATTCGTCAATCCACTCATAGAAAAAGCGATCGCTATCAGCTTGAGTTAAATTACAGCGAGTCTGTAAATCGTTCAAGCTTTTAATGCTATCAGTAATTCCAACGCTGTAAACCATCTGCTATTGTCTCATCATTGCTTTTAGTCTAACAGTAGTACACATGTACATAAGTTTCTGAGTTATGGAAGTCTTCATCTGGATCATCGCAAAAGTCTTCTTCCTCTAAGTTAGAGAATATATCTAATTCACTACCAGGTACATAATCTGCAATAGAGTGCGCCTTGGCATGAGATAAAAAAGCGATCGCTAACTTTTATGAGTATCAAAGTGCATTGGGCTATTCTTTTGCACCAAACGCAGCAAAATATTAGTATCCACCAAATAGCTCATAAGATTTCATCTTCTCTGGTGTAAATACTCTCTCGACTAATCGCTCCATCTGAAAGTGCTGGTGCTAAAGAAAAAGCAGGACTATTTATTAAATTTGTTAATATAGCTTCCCATTCTTCCTGAGTTGATACTTGATAAAATTTTTTTTCTTCATGGCTGGTTAAACTGTCTTCAATCAGAGATGCAATATAAGCTTCTACCGATAAACCTTGTGTAGCAGCTTCAGCAATAAGACGAGCCTCTATTTCTGGTTTCAGTTGTAGCTGTATGGTCATTTATTGTCTCCTAAAGTAGCCATGAAAACTGAATACTTGATTATCTTTAAATTATAGGTTCAAAATATGATTCTGACTCCTGTTAGCGGTAGCGGGGCGTTTAGCCCATTCAGAATAGCTGTAATTCTTCTTCAAGATTAATTTGGGAAGAATTCAGAATCTAAGGTTTCATCAACAGAAAAAGGATAGTCTTTAGGAAAAATAGACAGAGGAAGCCCTGTTTCAATAGAT